>NZ_JBHUQX010000265.1:0-13437 GCF_042674225.1 Streptomyces sp. NPDC056948 | reverse complement strand
CTCGTCACTTCGGACGATGCTCAGGCAGGCATGCTCAGCCGCCGTAGCCCAGGATCCCGCTCAGGGTCTTGCCGAGCGTCGCGACGGTGGACTTGGCCGTGCTCGGCGCCTTCCCTGTCGTGGCCTGCGGCTTCGGGTCGGGCGACTTCTTGCACACGGCGTCGGCCGTGCCGCTGCCGTGCGGCACCTTGCCGTTGGTGAGGTACGCCGCCAGGTGCTTGTCGAGGCAGGCGTTGCCGCCCAGCGTGATGCCGTGGTTGCCGCCGCCCTGCTCCACCACCAGGCTGGAGCCCTTCAGCAGACGGCTCATGGTGACACCGCCCTGGTACGGCGTGGCCGCGTCGTCCGTCGCCTGGAACAGCAGGACCGGCGGGAGCTTGGAGTTGGCGACGTTCACCGGCTTCTGCGACTTCGTCGGCCAGAACGCGCACGGGGCGTTGTACCAGGCGTTGTTCCAGGCCATGAACGGGGCCTTCTCGTACACGGCCCAGTTGTCCTTGCGCCACTGGTTCCAGTCGCGCGGCCAGGAGGCGTCACGGCACTGCACGGAGGTGTAGACGCTGTAGCCGTTGTCGCCGGAGGCGTCGATGGCGGCGATGTCGCCGTACGCCTTGACCAGCGCATCGGTGTCGTGGTTGTTGACGTAGGCCGCGAACGTCTGGGCCAGGGTGGGCCAGTAGGCGTTGTTGTAGCCGCCGGGTATGAAGATGTCCTCCAGCTCGGAGGCGCCCACCTTGCCGCCCGCCGGCTTCTTGGCGAGGGCCGCCCGCATGGCGTACCACTTGGCCTCGATCTTCTTCGGATCGGTGCCGAGCTTGTACGTGGAGTCGTACTTGGCTATCCACGCCATCAGCGCCTTGTGGCGCTTGTCGAAGGCGTAGTCCTGCTGGATGTTGTCGTCGTACCAGACCCCGGTCGGGTCGACGATCGAGTCCAGCACCAGGCGCCGCACCCGCTCGGGGTACAACTTGGCGTAGACCGCGCCGAGATAGGTGCCGTACGAGTAGCCGAAGTAGTTGATCTTCTTCGCGCCGAGGGCCTTGCGGATGGAGTCCATGTCCTTCACGGCGCTGACCGTGTTGATGTACGGCAGGACGTCCTTGTACTTCGTGCCGCAGGCCTGGGCGAAGGACTTGGCGCGGGCGAGGTTGGCCTTCTCGATCGCGGGGGTGCTGGGCACGGAGTCGGGGCGCACCGGGTCGAAGTGGCCCGGCTTGCAGTCCAGGGCCGGCTTGCTCTCACCCACGCCGCGCGGGTCGAAGCCGATGACGTCGTACTGGGCCGCGACCTCCTTGGGCAGGGAGGAGGCGACGAAACCGGCCAGCGACAGGCCGCTGCCGCCGGGGCCGCCGGGGTTGACCAGCAGCGGGCCCTGGTACGTCGAGGCGGTGTGCGGCACGCGGGAGAGCGCCAGCGTGATCTGCTTCCCCTGCGGCTTCGCGTAGTCGAGCGGCACCTTCACCGACGCGCACTGGAGCGTCGGGGAGTCGTCCGTGGCGCACTTCTTCCAAGTGACCTTCGCGGCCTGGGCGGTGTTCGCGGAGTGCGAGGCGTCGGCGCTGGCGGGAGCGGCGGTGAGGGTCCCGGCCAGGACGACGGTCGCGCCGCACAGTACGGCTGCGCTTCTTCTCATGGAGTTCTCTCAGAACGGTGAGGGGGGTCAGGCCCGCGTGTCACACGGGCCGTGCCGCATCGTTTCGGAAGAGCACGCCATGCAAATACGTATTCGACCAAGACTTGACCGAATCGAGTCATCCCATGCGATCAAACTCCTTTAAAAGAGGGGCATTTGGACCTTCGGTAACCAAACGCCCCACTCATCGCATGGGCCAGAACGTACAAGGAGCAGGTCAGGAGCCCGGGAAGGGCTGAAGGAAGCCACGGGCCCCCTCCTGGTCCTCCTTCGCATCGTCGCCGTCGCCGTCACCGTCGCCACCGCCGTCGCACTGGGTCTGCGTCGTGTTGTTCTGGGGCCCGAACAGGACAGACCAGACGATGTTCTCGAGCCCCTGCCGCTGGGTGTTGGACGTATGACACGAGGAACTCTGATTTTTGCCGCCGTCTGGCGGCGCGGCACTCTGGGCCGCGACGGGCGCGGCGGAGGTCAGGGCCGCCGCGAGGATGATGACGGCCGCACCGGCCGAGTGCGCGAGGGATCGGGGCATATAGTGCAATCGCGGAGTTTTCATGATCACACCTTGAGCGGAAAAGCGCCCGGGAGGAAGACTCACGGCCCCTCGTCCGGGCAACTCAACCCGAACGGCCTCGCGGGCCGTACGGCGCCGCCGGGGGCCCGCTTCAGGTCCGGCGCGTGGAGGGCTGCGGAGGCAGCATCACGTCTCCACTGCGCTTGAGCCGCTGCCAGGGCAGTCGGTAGCCGTTGATCGCGGTCAGGCAGGCCTGGGTGAGGACCAGATACATCACCTGGCGGTAGACGACCTGTTGAAGAGGGAGCGCCCACAGGGGCCGGAGCCGCTCGCCGTCGAGGTGGAAGGCGTACGCGGCACAGACGGCCTGCACCGCCAGCACGCCGCACCACGCGAGCACGGTGGTGAGCGGGTTCCCGAACACCAGGCCGTAGAGGGCCAGGATGTCGATCAGCGGGGCGAGCAGCGGGGTGAAGATCTGGAAGACGGCCAGCAGGGGCAGTCCGAGGCGGCCGAAACGGCCCGCGGGGCCGCGCTCGAGCAGCGCGTGCCGGTGCTTCCACGCGGCCTGCATCGTGCCGTAGCTCCATCGGTAGCGCTGGCGCCACAGTTCCCGCAGCGAGGACGGTGCCTCGGTCCAGGCGAGTGCGTCCGGCACGTAGCGGACCTCCCACCCGGCCCGGTGCAGGGCCATGGTGAGGTCGGTGTCCTCGGCGAGGGTGTCCGCGCTCACCATTCCGGCGTCCCGCAGGGCCTCGGCGCGAAAGGCCCCGACGGCACCGGGAATGGTGGGCATGCAGTGCAGCAGGTCGTACATGCGGCGGTCGAGGTTGAAGCCCATGACGTACTCGATGTGCTGCCACCGGCCGAGCAGCCGCCGCCGGTTGCCGACCTTGGCGTTGCCCGCGACGGCGCCGACGCTGGGGTCGGCGAACGGCTGGACGAGGCGGCCGACGGTCGAGGGGGCGAAGACGGTGTCGGCGTCCAGCATCACGACGAGGTCGTGGGAGGCCCGCAGGACACCGGCGTTGAGGGCGGCGGGTTTGCCGCTGTTGGGCTGCCGTACGACGGTGACGTTCTCCAGGGCGAGTGACTCCGCGAGGTCGGCGGTGCCGTCGCGGGAACCGTCGTCCACGACGATGATCTCGACGGGATGGTCGCTCGCGGCGAGGGAGCGCAGCGTCTTGGGGATGCACAGCTTCTCGTTGTAGGCGGGGATGACGACGCTGACGGGCCGGGTGACGAGCCCGTGCCCGCCGGTGCCGGGGCGCCGCCGGCGGCGGGCGTGGTGACGGGCCAGGACGAGCAGCAGCACACACCGGGCGAGGACGAGCGAACCGACCACCAGCAGCAGCGCGCTGAGGGCCGTGACCGCCGTCGCCGACACGGCGACAGCGACCACGAAGACGCGGCCGCTCCACCGGTCCGCCGTGCCGACGGGGCTGGTGAGGGTGTCGGTGCCGACGAGCTCGGAGAGCGTGGTGAAGCGATAGCCCTGGGCCTGGAGCCGGGGGATCAGAATCTCGAGGGCCTCGACCGTCTGTGACCTGTCTCCTCCCGCGTCGTGCAGGAGGACGACCGCGCCCCTGCCCGCGGTCGGTGTGGCCGCGTCGGCGATCTCCCGGGCGCCCGGCCGCCGCCAGTCGTTGGTGTCCTGGTCGATGAATGCCAGGACATAGCCCTTCTCGCCCAGGCGCCGGACCAGGGACCACTCCGGGGTGTCGAGGGCGGCGGGGGTCGAGGAGTAGGGCATCCGCATCAGCGAGGTGTGGATGCCCGCGGCCCCGGCGAGGGCGAGTTGGGTCAGCGACAGCTCACGGTCGATGTCGCTCGCGGACCGGGTGGTCAGGTCCGGGTGGGAGAAGGTGTGCACGCCGATCTCGTGGCCGGAGCGGACCACACGGCGCAGCACGTCCGGGTACCGGGCGGTCTGCTGCCCGGTGACGAAGAAGGTGCCGGGCGTGCCGTAGCGGTCGAGAACGGCCTGGATGCGGGGCGTCCAGGTGGGGTCGGGGCCGTCGTCGAAGGTCAGGACGACGGTCTTGTCCGGCGTGCGATAGGTGCGCAGATGGTCGTTGGTGGTGTCGACGACCGGGCCGCCGCCGGCGATCGAGCGGGGGACGCCGGTGGCCGATCGTCCGCCGCGTCCTTCCTGGTCACCGGCGAAGCCTCTCGTGGTGTACCCCTCGACGAGGAGGACCGAGGCGACGAAGGCCAGCAGGATCAGGGGGACGACGATGCGGAAGCGATGCCGCGGCGCCAGGGGCGCTCGTGTCCGCCGCGGACCGGGCGGCCTCGATGAGCGGTCGGGTGACCGGTCGGGGCGCCGCCGCATCAGGGGGCCTCGGCCACCGTGGGGTCGGCGGGCGGGGGCGTCTCCGCGACACCGGACGGTGCCGAGGGGCTGTTCGCCGGCCCTGTGGGCTCAGGTGCCGGTGGGGCTGGTGGGGCGGTGGTGGGCGGAGCGGGCGAGGGCGGGGCCGGAGGCGAGGGCGCGGTGGTGCCCGGCTCAGGGGCGGGAGCGGCGGGGTCATCGGGATCGTCGGGCTGCTCCGGTGAGGGTGGCTCCTGTGCCTCCGGGGCCTGCGGTTCCGGTGTGCCGGCGTCGGAAGGTTCCGGTGCGCCGGGCGGTGGGCTCCCGGGCACCAGGGGCGGGGCGAGGGAGGGGCCGGGCCCGGTGAGCCCCGGGACGAGCAGGGCGCTGGGGCCGGCCGCGTCCGAGGCGTCGCCGGGCGGTGCCAGGGGCGCCCCGCCCGGGGCCTTCGGTGCGGCGGGCGCCGCCACGTCGCCGGGGAGCAGCGCCCCCGGTGCGAAGGGCGTCGCCCCCATCAGGCTCAGCCCCAGCACCGCCATATAGGCCGCCGCACAGCCGGCCAGTCCGTAGCCGGTGCGCCGGAGATTGCGCGCACGCCGGCCGGAGGAGTCGACGAACACCGGGAGGCTCGGATCGCTCGACGGTTCCTGCCCTGTTTGCCCTCCATTGGCACGGTCAGGCGCCATAAATGTCAGCGTACGCCGCCGCGCGGCCGTCGGTCGGGTGAAGCGCCCGGCGGGCACCGGGCGCCCCTGTCGCACCGCCGTCAGGTCGCCGTGCAGCTCACACTCGGCACCGCTCCGCCCCCGGGAGCGCCTCCGAGACCGAGGCTCGCCGAAGCCCCCACCGGCACGCTCCCGTTGTGCGCGGCGTTCACCGCCGTCACGCTCGCCCCGCTCTGCGTGTACGAGGCGTTCCACATGCTGGTGACCTTCTGCGCGCCGCTCCACGTCCAGGCGACCTTCCACGAGGTCAGCGGCGTGCTGCCCGTGTTGGTCACCTTCACCTCGGCGTTGAAGCCGCCGCCCCAGTCGCTGCTCACCGTGTAGACGGCGGTGCAGGCGGCCGGGCCACCGGGGTCACCCGGCCCGCCGGGGTCCGGCCCGGAACCGCCTCCCGCGAAGCCCGGCGCCTTGATCGCCGCGAGGTATCCGTCCTTGGCGGTGTCCACGGTCTGCCAGTCGTCCTTCAGGATGCCTCCCGTGTCGCCGGAGTTGGGGTTCCAGGACCAGAACGTCCAGTGGAAGCTGTCGCCGCCGTACGCCGACGTCGACCGCAGGTATGTCACCAGCGCGGACAGCCACCTCTGGTCCACCGTCGGCTGGAGCGTCGTACCGAACTCGCCGAGCCACACCGGGGCGATGTTCTGCTTGAAGATGTAGCCCCAGTACTTGTCCCAGATCCCCGGCATGTTCGCGGGGAACGAGGGGTCGCCGAACCACGGCTGCTGGGCCACCGACGTGGCGTAGTCGTGGGCCGAGTACACCAGCCGGTTCGGCACGTCGAGCTGGACCGGGTACTGGGCCACGCCCATCAGGTTGCCGCCCCACCAGCCGTTCGTGCCGTTGTACGACTGCACGCCCTCGACCATGATCAGCAGCTCGGGGTTGGCCGACAGCACCGCGTTGCCCGCGCGCTGGGCGGCCAGACGCCAGTCGCGGGACGTGTCACCGCAGCCCCAGCAGGCCGGGTCGTGGGGCTCGTTGTGCAGGTCGATGCCGACGACGGTGGAGTTGCCCTTGTAGCGCGTGGCCAGGGACTTGAGATTCGCGATCCAGGTCGACTCGGGGACCGACGCCGTGTACCAGAGGGCCGACTGGCCGGCCGCGTCCGGGCGGTGCCGGTCGAGGAGGATCTTGAGTCCGGCCTGTCCGGCGTACGCCACGATCTTGTCCAGGACCTGCAGCGACGTCAGCCCGCGCAGGTCGGTGTTCTTGCCGTCGTGGTTGACGCTGTCGGGCATGGTGCCGGACTTGAGGATGTCGTCGCTGTAGGGCATCCGGATGGTGTTGTAGCCCAGCGACTTCATCTGGTCGATCATGCTCTTGTAGTCACGGGCCCACAGGCCGTGGACGACATGGTTGGCGGTCTCGAAGCCGAACCAGTTGACGCCGGCGATCCGGACGGGCGCTCCGGCCGCGTCCAGGATCTGGCGGCCGCTGGTGTGCCAGTAGCCGGCGCCCGCGGCCTTCGCGCCCACGTCGGCCTGTGCCGACTGCGTGCCGGCCAGCGGTAACAGGAGCGCCGCGGCAACACACAGCGCTCTACGCAGAGTGCGGAACATGTGGCTGCTTCCTCTCGGGGGAGGCGCGGCCCCGGAATCGAATGGGAGCGCTCCCATAACGCCGCGCACCTCCCAGGAAACTGACGCACCATGAACACGTCAAGCCTCCGGGAGGTGCGCGTCGCTCCGTCTACCGGCTGAGCTTCTTGAACCGCCGTACCGCCAGCGGCAGGAAGATCGCCGTCAGGATCACCGGCCACACCCCCGCCATCAGCAGCGCGTGCTGCTCGACCCAGGTGTCACCGCCGACCGGTGTGCCGAACAGCTCGCGGGTCGCGGCCGCCGTGGAGGAGATCGGGTTCCAGACCGCCACCCAGCCCAGCCAGTCGGGCATGAGCTGCGGCGCGACGAAGATGCTGGAGATCATCGTCAGCGGGAAGGCGACCGCGAAGAGACCGCCCGCCGCCTCCGGGTTGGGCACGATCAGGCCGAGCCACACGCCGATCCAGATCAGCGAGAAGCGCAGCCACAGCAGCAGCCCGAACGCGCCGAGGAAACCCAGTCCGCCGTCCGGCCGCCAGCCCATGGCGAGCGCGGTGAGCATCATGATCGCCAACTCGGCGCAGGCGACGATCAGATCGGTGACGCCGCGCCCGGCCACCACCGCCGAGGACGACATCGGCATGGAGCGGAAGCGGTCGATGACGCCCTTGGTGGAGTCGTAGACCACGACGGTCGCCGTGTTGATGAAGCCGAACGCCATGGTCATCGCGAACATGCCCGGCATCAGGAAGTCCTGGTAGTTCCCGCCGCCGGGCACCTTCATGGCGCTGCCGAAGACATAGCCGTAGAGCAACACGGACAGGATCGGGAAGCCCAGTTGCCAGGCGATATTGACGGGCTGGCGCTGGTAGTGGGTCAGGCCGCGGCGGACGATGTTCCAGCAGTCGGCGAGCAGCCAGTACGTGCCGCTCCGGGCGCTCGGCGTGCTCAGGTCGATGGCGCTCACGCCGCGGCCTCCTTCTCGGTCCGGTGTCCGGTCAGGCGCAGGAACACGTCGTCGAGGCTCGGCCTGCGCAGCCCGATGTCCTCGACGCGGACGCCCTCGTCCTGAAGGGTCCGCGCCACCTCGGTGAGCGCCGTGACCCGGTCGGCGACCGGGGCGTGCACCCGCAACTCGGTCTCGTCCGCCTCGGGTTCGCCGTCCGTGACCCGGGCGACCACCTTCACGACCCGCGGGATCTCGGCCCGCTCGGCGACCACGACCTCGATCCGGTCGCCGCCGACCAGGTTCTTCAGCCCGTCCGGGGTGTCGTCGGCGATGGACCGCCCCTGGTCGATGACGGTGATGTGCGAGGCCAGCTTGTCGGCCTCCTCCAGGTACTGCGTGGTCAGCAGCACCGTCGTGCCGCCCGCCACCAGCGCCCGTACGGACTCCCAGACCTCGCCCCGGCTGCGGGGGTCCAGGCCCGTCGTCGGCTCGTCGAGGAAGAGCACGGCCGGCGCGAGGATCATCGAGGCGGCGAGGTCGAGGCGGCGCCGCATGCCGCCGCTGTACTTGCCCACGCCCTTGTCGGCGGCGTCGGCCAGGTCGAACTGCTCCAGCAGTTCGCCGGCCCGGACCCTGGCCCGCTTGCCGCCCAGATGGAACAGGCGGCCGAACATCTCCAGGTTCTGCCGGCCCGTGAGCACCTCGTCCACCGCCGCGTACTGCCCGGTGAGCCCGATCCGGGCCCGGACCTCGCGCGGCTGCCGGGTCACGTCGAGACCGGCGACCGCGGCGCTGCCCCCGTCCAGCCGGATCAGCGTGGACAGGATGCGCACGGCGGTGGTCTTGCCCGCCCCGTTCGGCCCGAGCAGACCGTGCACCGTGCCCTCGCGCACGGCCAGGTCGAAGCCGTCGAGGGCGCGTTTCTCGCCGTACCGCTTCTCCAGCGCCTCGGCCCGTACCGCGTATCCGTCCATGCCGCCCCTCCCGCACCTGTCTTGCCGACTCTGAACTGAGTACAGCGTACCCGATTACGCGTACGTCGTACTCAGTTTTTTGCTCGGCCTCTAAGCTGGGCCCATGACGAGCGGTACGAGTGGTGCGGGCAGTACGGAGACCAGCGGCAGCGGCGACATCGGCCGCACCCTCGAACTGCTCTGGGACACCGGCCGGCGCCCCAGCCGGGGCCCCAAGCCGACCCTGACCCTGGACCGGATCGTGGAAGCCGCCGTCCAGGTGGCGGACGCCGAGGGGCTGGGCGGGCTGTCCATGCGCCGCGTCGCCGCCGAACTCGGCACCGGCACCATGTCGCTGTACCGGTACGTCCCCGGCAAGGGCGAGCTGCTCGACCTCATGCTGGACCGGGTGCAGCGCCGCTCCGACAACCCGTCCGACCTCGGCGACGACGGCTGGCGCGCCGCCCTGGAGGCTGTGGGCCGCACGACCCTCGCCCTCTACCGCCGCCACCCCTGGCTGATCCACGTCAACAACGCCCGCCCGGTTCTCGGCCCGAGCGCCGTCGACGGCATGGAGAAGATCCTCACCCGGATCCGCCCGATGGGGCTGACCGACCCCGAGCTGGTCTCCGCGGTCATCATGATCGACGGGTACGTCGTCGGAGCCGCGCGCACGCAGCTGTACGAGCGGGAGGCGGAGCACCGGACGGGCCTGACGGACGCCGAGTTCTGGCAGGCGCAGGTGCCGGTCCTGGAGAAGGCCATGGCTTCCGGCCGCTACCCGGTGATGGCCTCGCTCTCCGAGGACACCTTCGGGTCCGACTTCGACCACTTCGAGTTCGGGCTGCAGCGGATCCTGGACGGGCTCGAGGCCCTGGTGGAGCGGCGCGGCCGGTCGGCCACCTAGGGCCTGCCGGGCTCCCCTACCGTCGCCGTCGCCTCAGCCCCCGCAGCACGAACAGCACGGCACCTGCCACGGCGACGGCGATGGCGCCGTTCTTGAGGTTGCCGCTCAGCCCGTCGCCGCCGGCGCCGTCCGAGGCGGCCGAACTGCCGCCGCCGGAGGGCGAGCCGGATCCGTCGGCCCCGGGAGCGTCCTGCGGCTCCACGGGACTGTCGGCCCCCTCGGCGCCGTACATGAGCTTCTTCCCGTCGGCGGTGTAGGTGACGGACTCCCCCTGCCCGAGGAACGGCACCCCGAGCCGCTCCTTCTTCTTGATCTTCCCGCCGTTCCAGTCGTACGCGATCGCCCCGAAGTAGCTGCGTACGACGAGGTGTTGGGCGTCCGGGGAGAGCGTGGCGTCGGTGGCCTCCAGGTCGGGGACGGCCGCGACGGGCCGGAAGACGTTCGACCCGGAGGGGGAGAGCTCGGCCGGGCCCTCGTAGAGGTGCCCGCCCTTCTCGTTCTTGTCGACGATGTAGACGCGGCCGGTCTTCGGGTGCACGACGAGCGACTCGGCGTCCCGCGCGCCGTCGGAGTACTTCACGACGTACTGCGTGGCCCGGACGGTCTGGTCGCGCAGGTTCTTCGGCTCGGGCAGCCGGTAGATCCACACGTACGGCCAGGAGCCGCCGAGGTTGTCGCCGATGTCGCCGACGTAGATCTGGTTGTCCGGCCCGATGGAGATGGCCTCGACATCGCGCGGGCTGCCCACACCGGCCATGGTGATCGTGGCGACGGTCTCGCCCGTCGCGCTGTCGACGGCGTAGAGATACGCCCCGTCGTCGCTGTCGTTGTGCGTCCAGTAGATGCCGGGGTGCTGGCGGGAGGCCGCCAGGCCGCTGGACTCGGTGATGCGCGGATCCTTGATGGTGAACTCCTCGTCACCGTCGGCGGCGGAGGCGGGCACGGCGAAGGCGCCCACGAGGAGAGCCGCGGCGAGGAAGGCGAACGGTCTGCGCATGCCCCAAGACTGCCATCCCGCTCCGCGGTTCATCGGGCAACCGCCCACCATCCACACCCGCCACTCGCCCCCCACCCCCTGTGGCCCGCGTGGCCTGACTCACATCCTGTCCGGGAGCCTGAGCCTCCCGTGATCCTCCATGATGAGCGGATGCTCAGGTTCATGCCCGTAGGTGACTCCATGACGATCGGGAGCACGGGCGAACACACGTGGCGCTACCGGATCTGGCAGCACCTGTGCCGTTCCTACGGCGATCCCTTCACCCTCGTCGGCCCGCGCGAGACGCTCTACGACAAGCTCGACGAGGCCCCGACGTCGTACGCCTACGCCGAACCGGACTTCCCGCGCGCCCATCTGGCCGGCTGGGGCGAGGGCTGGCTGCACATGGCCCCGCTGATCGGCGAGGCGGTACGGAAGCACCGCGCCGACGTCCTCCTGGTCTCCCTGGGCCTCATCGACCTGGGCTTCTACACGAACGCGGAACAGACCGCCGAGAACGTCCGGGCCTTCACGGCCGAGGCACGGGCGGCGAACCGGCGGGTGCGGATGGTGTGGCTGCCGGTGACCCCGAACGTGCGGGCCCAGACGGACACGGCGTTCGCCACCGAGGTCGCCCGCTTCAACGAACTGCTGGCGAAGACGGCCGCGGACCTCGACGAGCCCGGCTCCCCCATCCTCCTGGCCTCGACCCCGCCGTCGTACGACATCCCCACCGACACCTACGACGGCACGCACCCGGGCACGAGCGGCGAGCACAAGATCGCGGCGGCCTTCGCGGAGGCGATGCACCAGGCGTGGGACCTGGGCGAGCCCTACGAGGCATAACTCTCAGCGACCACCCGAACCAGCAACTCCGCGCAGGCCCGCGCCGCCAGGCCGTCCCAGCACTCTTCTTCCTCCCCGAGATGGACGGCCCGGGCACGGGCGAGAACGGGCGGCACTCCTGAGGTCTGGACGACTTCCCCCGCGCGTGAGACTTCCCGTCAGAACCCCACATCCGCCCCCCGATACACAGGCACTTCGCGAACCCGGCTCACCTGCTCATACGCGTAAGCCAACCGCAACAACACCGGCTCGCTCCACGCCGTCCCCATGAACGTCAGCCCCACCGGCAGGCCGAAGGCGAAGCCCGCCGGGACGCTGATCGCGGGGTAGCCCGCGAGGGCCGCGGGTGTGGACGCGCCGCCGCCGTGGGCGTCCCCGCGGATCAGGTCGATCTTGGCCGGCGGCCCGTTGGTCGGCATCACCAGGGCGTCCAGGTCGTGCTCGCGCAGCACGGCGTCGATGCCCTCGGCGCGGGACAGCCGGTGGTTGGCGGCCAGCGCCTCCCGGTACTCCCGCTCGGTGAACTCCAGCCGCTCCACCGCCTCCAGGCCGTCCTGCCGTACGTAGCGCAGCTCCCGGTCGGCATGCGCCCGGTTGAACTCGATGAGCTCGGCGAGGCTGCGCGGATGGGCGCCCGGCGCCGCGGCGAGGTACGCGTTCAGCGCCCGCTTGAACTCGTAGACCTGGACGACCATCGAGCCGGGCAGATCCTCCAGTCGCTCGGCCGTGGGGATGTCGGCCGGGTCGACGATCGTGGCTCCGGCCTTGCTGAGCACGGCGATCGCGCGTTCGGCGATCTCGTCGGCGTGGTGGCTGTAGCCGAAGTAGACCGAGCGCGGCACGCCGATGCGGGCGCCGCGCAGGCCGTCCGCGTCCAGGAACCGCGTGTAGTCGCGGTGGAAGTGGCCGCGACTCGCCCGCGTCGCCGGGTCGCGGTCGTCGACGCCGACCAGCGTGCCGAGCAGGATCGCCGCGTCGCGGACCGTGCGCGCCATCGGGCCCACGCTGTCCTGGCTGGGCACACCGGGGATCACCCCACCGCGTCCGACCAGCCCGACCGTCGGTTTCACACCGACGACGCAGTTCGCCGAGGACGGGTCGATGATCGAGCCGTTGGTCTCGGTGCCGATACCGGCGACGCACAGGTTGGCCGCGACGGCGACGCCCGTGCCGGAGCTGGACTCGCTCGGGGAGCGGTCCAGCTTGTAGGGGTTGCGGGTCTGGCCGCCGCGGGCGCTCCAGCCGGCGTGGTGGGTGAGCGACATGCCGCCGGCCCACTCGCTCAGATTGGTCTTGCCGAGGATGACGGCACCGGCCTCGCGCAGCCGGGCCGCGACCGTGGCGTCCGCCGCCGGCCTCAGGCCCTCCAGGGCGAGCGAACCGGCCGTGGTGTGCATCCGGTCGGCGGTCTCCACCAGGTCCTTCAGCAGGACGGGCATACCGTGCAGCGGTCCCCGGGCGCGCCGCTCGGCGTCCCGCCGGCGGGCCTCGCGCAGGGCGTCGGGGTTGATCTCGATCACCGCGTTCAGCAGCGGGTCGAGGCGCTCGACGCGCTCCAGGTAGTAGCGGGTGAGGCGTTCGGCATCGAGTCGCCCGTCGGCCATGCGGCGGCGCAGCTCGGTGATGCCCAGCTCGTCCAGTTCGCCGGGGTGGGTGTCGGCCCGGGCCGGGGCCGTGCCGAGCCAGGGCGTGGCCGCCGCGGCGGTGCCGAGGGCGAGCACGCCTCGGCGGGTGGTGGATGACGCGGGAGTCCTCATGACCAGCACGGTAGAAGCGTGAGCGGCTCGATTCGCTGAGGCTGTCACCCGAATCGGCCCGGGAGTCCGCCCCCTGCCCGGCCGGGGGCGAGCCCGGGGTCACCCCGACGGGGCAAGCACGCTGACGCCGGTACGTGCTTGCCTCGAGCGCACTTCAAGACGTTGGCTTGGGCAGCATGAAGTACACGCAGCTCGGACGCACGGGACTCAAGGTCAGCCGGCTCGTCCTCGGGACCATGAACTTCGGTCCGCAGACCGACGAGGCCGACAGCCACGCCATCATGGACGCGGCGCTGGACGCGGGCATCAACTTCTTCGACAC
>NZ_JBHUQX010000264.1:0-13451 GCF_042674225.1 Streptomyces sp. NPDC056948 | reverse complement strand
GAGCTCGGTTCCCCCGAGCCGCCGCCCGCCCCGGACACCCCGGCCAAGGCCCCGCGCTCCCGGCCCCGCAGCGGTTCGGCGCGTATCGCGAAGGGCGGTTCCGCGTCGAAGGGCTCCTCGCGCACCATCAAGGCGAAGTTCCCCGGCCGCTGCCAGTGCGGCCGCTCCTACGCGGCGGGCGAACCCATCGCCAAGAACGACAGCGGCTGGGGACACCCGGAGTGCCGCACGGCCGCGACCGCCTGATCAGGCGTCGAACGTGTAGTGCGCCGTGTGGTCCAGCAGATCCGCCGGACTCGTGTCGTGCCACGGCCGCATCGTCTCGTTGAGGTCGATCACGTTCGGCGTGCCCGCGGCCGGCAGATAGCCGGAGCCGGGGTGCCGCCGCTGCCACTCGGCCCACAGTTTGTCGATGTACGCGTGGTGCAGCCAGAACACCGGGTCGTTGGGCGAGGCCCCGGTGGCCATGTGCCCGCCCACCCAGACGTGGACGCGGTTGTGCAGATTCACTCCGCGCCAGCCCTCGAGATGGTTGCGGAAGCCGTCCGAGCCGCTGTTCCAGGGCGCCATGTCGTACGTCGGCATCGACAGCACCGACTCGACCTCGGCCGCCGTCGGCAACTGGCGTACCCCGGAACCGAGGGTGCGCCGCAGGAACGTACGGCTGTCGACCCGTACGTTGATCGTCCAGTTCCCGGCGGACGCGGCGAACGGCCCGTCCGACACCCGGCCGTCCCGCTCGCGCCCGGTGCCTCCGAGGAAGTCGGGAGCCCACAGCGAGGCGCGCGGCGAACGGTCGACGGTCCAGTCCCAGTACGGCAGGGCCACCGACGCGTCCACCGACTGGAGCGCTCGCTCGAACTCCAGGAGGAATCTTCGGTGCCAGGGCAGGAAGGACGGTGAGCGGTGGCCCGTCCGCTCGCCGTCGTCGGTGTCGGAGACGATGAACGCGTTGTGCGTCGTGACGAATTCGTCGTAACGGCCGCTGCGCTTCAGCTCCATGAGGGCGGCGACGAAACGCCGCTTCTCGTCGGTGGTCAGGGCGGACTGGTTCTTGCGGACGGTCATGTGCGGGTGCTCCAGAGCCTTTCGGGGCGGGTCAGTTGGCGGGGAAGGGCAGCAGCGGCGCGCCCTGCAGCTCGTCCACCGCGGCGCGGGCGGCGGCGCGCGGGGTGGCCACCGGGTCGTAGTGGCTGACGACGCTGATCCAGGTGCCGTCCGCGTTGCGCATCACATGCAGTTCCACACCGTCGACGAGCACCGCGTATCCGGCGCCGTGGTGGTGATGACCGGTCCCGGTGGCCGGGCGGCCCTGTATCCGGCGGCCCTTGTAGACCTCGTCGAAGGTCCCGGGGGAGTCGTGGTGGCCGGTGGCGGCCGTGGCGGGTGCGATGACGGGCAGGACGCCGGCCGTCCCGGCGAGGACGGCCGCGGCGGTGAGCGCGCGGCGACGGCTGAGTTCCGGCATGCGGACCTCCTGGGTCGGTTCGGGTGTTGACCTGGGCATGCCTACAGGTCCGTCCGGTACCGGGAGAAATCCGCGCGAGCCGGTTGGCTGTGATCCGGGCAATTCCCCTTATGTCGTGCAAGGTTGAACGAAGGTGATCTTGCCGCCAGGGGTGGGTGTGCGGGTACGGAAGGGGAAATTCCGCCCGTGAGGGGTGCGGGCGCGGTCGTTCCTCCCCGTGCGGCCCGCTGCCCGTGGTGCACGTCACGCCGCGAAACTGGCGTGATCCGGCGGTCCGCCCCCCGGCGGGTCCCGTGGCGGACCCGATCTCCGGCTTGGGTGAATGGCAATTCACCGGCTAAGGTGAATTGTCATTCACCCGCTGCCTCGCCCAGGCACTGCCCGCTGGAGTGCCGATGGACCGGACCGTCGCGATACGCAACCGGCTCACCGTCCCGGTGCTCGCGTTCGGCGGCATCCTCATGGCCGTCATGCAGACCGTGGTCGTGCCCCTGCTGCCCGACCTGCCCCGGCTGACCGGCGCCTCGGCGGGCACGGTCTCCTGGATGGTCACGGCCACCCTGCTGTCCGGCGCCGTCCTCACCCCGGTCCTCGGCCGGGCCGGCGACATGTACGGCAAGCGACGGGTGCTCATGACGGCCCTCGCACTGATGACCCTGGGCTCGGTCCTGTGCGCCCTGACCTCCGACATCGGCGTACTGATCGCCGCCCGCACCCTGTCCGGAGCGGCCGCCGCGGTCGTCCCGCTGTCCATCAGCATCCTGCGGGACGAGCTGCCGCCGGAGCGACGGGGCTCGGCCGTGGCGCTGATGAGCTCCACCGTCGGCATCGGCGCCGCGCTCGGCCTGCCGCTGGCCGCGGTGATCGTGCAGTACGCGGACTGGCACACCATGTTCTGGGTGACCAGCGCCCTCGGGGCCGCGGGCGTGACGCTGGTGTGGTGGGCGGTGCGGGAATCGCCGGTGCGCGAGCCGGGCCGGTTCGACGTGCCGGGCGCGCTGGGACTGGCCGTCGGGCTGGTGTGCCTGCTGCTCGGGGTCTCCCAGGGCGGACAGTGGGGCTGGGGCAGCCCGCGCGTCGTGGGCCTGTTCCTGGCCGCCGCCGTCGTACTCGCGCTGTGGTGGTGGCAGCAACTGCGGGCCGAACAGCCGCTGGTGGACCTGCGGTTGGTGGCCCGGCCCCGGGTCGGACTGTCCCATGTGGCCGCACTGCTCGCCGGATTCGCGTTCTACGCCAACACCCTGGTCACCGCCCAGCTCGTACAGGCGCCCGAGGCGACCGGGTACGGGCTCGGCCTGTCCATCGTCGCCACCGGCCTGTGCCTGCTGCCCAGCGGCGTGGTCATGCTGCTGCTGTCGCCCGTCTCCGCCAGGATCTCCGCCGCGCGCGGGCCGCGCGTCACGCTGGCCCTCGGGGCGGCGGTCATCGCCGCCGGGTACGCGGTCCGTATCGCCGACAGCCGCGACCTGTGGATGATCATCGCGGGGGCCACGGTCGTCGCGACCGGGACCACCCTGGCCTATTCGGCGCTGCCCACGCTGATCCTGCGTGCCGTGCCGGCCGGGCAGACCGCCTCCGCCAACGGCGTCAACGTCCTGATGCGGACGATCGGCCAGGCCGGCTCCAGTGCCGCCGTGGCCGCCGTCCTCGTGCACCACACCAGCCTGGTCGGCGGGGCGCCGGTGCCCACCCTGCACGGATACCTGCTGGCCTTCGCGATGGCCGGGGCGGTCGCACTCCTGGCGGTGGCGGCGGCGCTGTGCATCCCCGGCGACTCCGCGTCCGGCGAGCCGGACGGTCCTGAACCGGCCGGGGACCGTCCCCGGGGCGCGCACGACCGGGCGATGGAGGGAGCATGAGTGCCGTGAGCACTCCACCCGTCACGCCCACGCCGGTCCGCAGGGACGCCGAGGCGACCAAGGCGGCCATCCTCAAGGCGGCCCGTCATCTGCTGGCCCGGCACGCGCACGCCGACATCACGCTCAAGGCGGTCGCCGAGCGCGCAGGCGTGAGCCCGCCGCTGATCCTCAAGTACTTCGGCAACAAGGACACGCTGTTCGCCCGGGTCATGTCCTTCGAGACCGACGCCGCCGCCCTGCTGGCCGCCCCGCTCGAGGAACTCGGACCGCACATGGTCCGGCACGTCCTGGTCAGCCAGTCCGAGCAGGGCGCCGACCCGCTGCTGCGGATCGTTTTCGCGCCCCTGCACGGCGAGCAGGGCGACATCCTGCGCGCCAACTTCCGCACCCAGGTGACCGACCGCCTCACCGACCGTCTCACCGGCCCCGACGCAGGCCTGCGCGCCGAACTGGCCGTCGCCACCCTGCTCGGCCTGGGCGTGATGTACGGCATCGCCCGCGGCACCGAGGTGCGGGCGAGCACGGTCGACGCTCTGGTGGACCGATACGCGCCCTCGGTACAGGCGCACCTCACTCCCTAGCGGCCTGGCCGAACAGCCGGTCCAGGAAGGCGTTGCCGTACACGCGGTGCGGGTCGAGCCGGTCCAGCACCGCGTCCGCCTCGGCCCACTCCGCCGTACCGACCGCGGCCGGCACCACCGAGCCCAGCACCTCCTGATCGCTCCACACCCCGTCGTCCGTGTACGCCCACCCCTTGGACCACTCCACCCGGGTGAGCGCGAACCCGCCGTCGAAGGTGCGCAGCAGGAACCGCTCGATCTCGCGCAGGAACGCCTCCGCGTCCGGGGTGCCCGGCAGCGTCAGGACGTCCAGCCACACGGCCGTGTCCCACTCGCGGTGGTCCTCGCGCGGCCGGAGCGCGGACAGCAGCGGCGGGCGGGCCCCGGCCACTCCGGCATCGTCGGGCTCGTCCAGGCCGGTCACCCGGATCTCCACGGAGCCGTTGACCGGGAAGCTGCCCCGGGCCGCGTACGCCGTCAGCCGCTCCCGGTAGAACGCGGCGAACTCGGAGACCACCCGCTGCACCTGCTCCCGCGAGGTGAGGACCGCGTAGCCGTCGGCGTGCACCCGCAGGGTGCTCGGCTTCAGATACAGCAGCGTGTTCTTGGACGGCCCCCAGAGATCGGCGGACAGCGTCGTCACCAGACCGAGCGCGGCCGCGTCGTACTGCGCGGTGCCCAGCACCGGCGCCAGATACCAGGCCGCATCCGACGTCATCCGCCCCACCAGCTCCGCCACCGGCGTCGGGATGTTGTCGGAGAACGGGTAGTTGTACGGCCGCGTCACGCGCCGCGAGGTCAGCGGCCGGGTGGGGGAGACGCTCCACACCTTCAGCCAGGGATGCTCGGTGAAGGCGAACCAGATCGCCTCGACCCGCCCGGCCTCGTCCAGGAAGCGTGAGAAGGTACGCCCGTCGGCGCCGGGCGCCGCGAACAGCTCGCCGGCCGGGATGTCCGTACGGCTCACGCACCGCAGGTTCGTGTTCGCGCCCACCCGCAGCACCACCTCGGTCACCAGGGACCGTCCGAGATGGGTCAGCAGCGCGGCACAGTCCGCCTCGTCGCGGCGGAACGTGCGCACCACGTAAGCGCCGGCCCGGGAGTCCCAGACGACGGCTGTCAGGGACAGGATCAGATTGCTGAGCGAGCCGTACGTGTGGCCGGGCCGCCGGCGTTCGCCCCGTGCTGGAACGGCCGTGCCGTGCGCGTCGATCGCCAGGGCGCCGCCCAGGCTGAGGACACCGGGAGCGGGAGCGGCCGTGACGCCCAGGCCGTGTTCCTCCAGGAAGGCCAGCAGCGCCTCCATGGTCACGCCGGTTCCGGCACGTACGGCCGACGGCGAGTCCAGCGCGAGGCCGGTCAGATGGGGCGTGGTGTCGACGAGGAGGACGGGCGCGCCGGACGGCGTCCCCTCCGTCACGGTCAGGGGCGACCAGCCGTGCGAGGCGCCCCGGGCGCGCACCCGCCACCCGTGCCGCCACGCCCAGTTGACGACGTCGGCCACCTGGTGCGGGCTGTCCGGCGCGCAGGCCCACAGACCGTCGGCGGTGATCTCGCCGACCCAGTTCCGGTACGCCGAGCGGTACAGCGCGACGTCCGCCGGGAAGTCCGGCAACTCCGCTGCCGCGGCCGCCGGATCCGCCGGCAGACCCGGTACGACGGCGAGGGCGGCCGCCGTGCGGAGGAAGCCCCGGCGCGTCCAATGCGGTTGCTGGGAAGGGCAGTTGCTCATTGAACCGGTAGTCACGTGGAGTCACGCTAGGGGCCCCGTTGACACGTGACGTGTTCCTGTCGCATCTATTCACTCGTGTGAGTGAATCGGGCGGGGTTCGCGGGACGGATCGATACGTTCCGCGCGGAGCCGTGACGGATGACAGACTGACGCCCATGGACGAGCGCACATTCGACAGGTCGGGCCAGCACGCTTCCGTCGTCGGCCTGGGCACATGGCAGCTTGGTGCCGACTGGGGGGACGTCGACGACAAGGAAGCCCTCTCGGTGCTGGAGACGGCGGCCGAGTCCGGGGTGACCTTCTTCGACACCGCCGACGTGTACGGCGACGGCCGCAGCGAGCAGACCATCGCCACGTTCCTCAGCGGCAGGCCGGACCTGCACGTCCTGGTCGCCACGAAGATGGGCCGCCGGCTCGACCAGATCCCCGAGAACTACGTGCTCGACAACTTCCGCGCCTGGAACGACCGCTCCCGGCGCAACCTCGGTGTCGACCGGATCGACCTGGTGCAGCTCCACTGCCCGCCGACCTCCGTCTACTCCACCGACGAGGTGTTCGACGCCCTCGACACCCTGGTCGAGGAGGAGCGCGTCGCCGCGTACGGCGTCAGCGTCGAGACCTGCGAGGAGGCGCTGACCGCGATTGCCCGGCCGAACGTGGCGAGCGTGCAGATCATCCTCAACCCGTTCCGTATGAAGCCCCTGCGCGAGGTGCTCCCGGCCGCCCGTGAGGCGGGCGTCGGCATCATCGCCCGCGTCCCGCTCGCCTCCGGCCTGCTGTCGGGCAAGTACACGCGGGAGACGGTCTTCGCCGGGAACGACCACCGCGCCTACAACCGGCACGGCGAGGCCTTCGACGTGGGCGAGACCTTCTCCGGCGTCGACTACGTCACCGGTGTCGAGGCGGCCGCCGAGTTCGCGGCGCTCGCCCCCGAGGGATACACCCCGGCCCAGCTCGCCCTGCGCTGGATCGTGGAGCAGCCCGGCGTCACGACCGTGATCCCCGGCGCCCGCTCACCCGAGCAGGCCCGTGCCAACGCGAACGCCGCCCGCCTGCCGGAGCTGTCCGGCCAGACGCTGGCGGCGGTCCGTGACCTCTACGAGCAGCGGATCAAGAACCAGGTCGAATCCCGCTGGTAGGGACAACCTCCCTCACGGCACCCCTCACGGCACCAGGAGCAACTGCCGCTCCTGCTCCTGGTCGCCGGAGGCGACACCGTCGTCGCGGGCCGTGAAGGCCCGGGTGAGCGTGTCGCTCGCCCTCCGCACCGCCTCCGGGGTGCCCTGCACGGTGACGGTCACCGGCGCGGACAAGCGCTCGGCGCTCGCCGCGTCGCTTGTGGCGGGACCGGCCTCCGAATCGGCGAAGGTCGCCGTGTGCACCGTCGCGTTCTCGTCGGCGGGAAGCTCGTCCGGCGCCCCGAACGTGCCTTCCAGGGCGCGGACGACCGCTCGTGCGTCGTCCGTGCCACCGCCGCTGAGCGTCACGGTGAGCTGCGTTCCGGACATGCGTCCACGACCTCCTCGGATTCTGCGTCATTCGCGTCGTCCGTGTAACCGTCGCCTGATCGCTCAAACCGCCGTGCGGCCCGGGACGACGGCGTTTTACGGGGCACTCGCGGGAGAGAAGGACGCGAGGTCTCACAGCGGGAGGAACAGTGTCGGACACGGCAGAGGGCGGGGCCAGGCGCCGGGGGCGCGACGAGACGGAGGAGGAGAGAGCGGACCGGATGTGGCAGGAGCTCATCCAGGAGGTCCGCGTGGCCCAGATGGGCGTGCAGATCCTCTTCGGCTTTCTGCTCACCGTGGTGTTCACCGAGAAGTATGACGATCTCACCAGCACGGATCAGATGATCTACCTCGTGACGGTCGTCCTCGGAGCGTGTGCGACCGGGGCGCTCATAGGTCCGGTCGCGCTGCACCGCCTCGTCTCCGGTCGGCGCGTCAAGCCGCAGGCGGTTCGGCTGGCCTCCCGGCTGACGCTGCTCGGCCTCCTCCTGCTGCTGGCCACGACGACCGCCTCGCTGCTGCTGATCCTGCGCGTGGCCACACACGACGGCTTCGTGCCCTACCTGGTCGCCGGAGTGGTCTGCTGGTACCTGCTGTGCTGGTTCGTCCTGCCCCTGTGGACCCGGTACCGCCATACGTCGGAGTGACGGCGGTACCGCCGCCGGGCCGGCCCGCGGACCCGGGGATCAGCCCCCGGCGATGACGTCCGCCAGGAAATCGTCCACGTGGACCTCCTCGCGGCCCGGCGGGACCACCTCGTGGGTCTCCCGCAGGAACGCCGCGAACCCCGGGGCCCACGCGAACACCAGGGCGTGGTGACGGCCGCCGTCGGGGCGGGCGTCACCGAGGAACTCCAGGCGCAATTCCTGCCACATGCCCCGCGACACCGGGCGGATCCGCACGTCGCCCACCCCCACCGGACGCCGCAGACCGTCGGCGAGCATCTCGCGGTCGAGCTGCCACCGGGCGAGGACCCGGCCGTCGTGGCTGAACACGAGGGTCACGGCGAACGGGTCCGCGGCGTCGTAGCTCAGGTGGGCGAGTACCGAGAAACGGTCCGTGTCACCGGCCTGGAGCTGCACCACCAGGGTCTTGTGCACGAAGGAGTTCACGAAAGGGCCTCCGGGATGAACCGACGTATTGCCCTCTAGTACCCCTCACACGCGCAAGATGCTCAGCCCTCCGGGTGATTCCCGCGAGCACCGCGCAGGGACTCGATGCACACGGCCACGGCCCGCTGCAGCTCCTCCAGGCGCTCCACCATGTCGTCCTCGAAGAACTCCGGGGTGTCGTCGAAGGTCAGCTCCTCGAACACCTTGGTGGCCTTCTGCAGGCTGCTGTAGAACTTCGTGCGCCGCTCCTGCACCCGCAGCCCCGGGTCGGCCTCCACGGTCTCGACGACAAGGGACTTCATGGTGTCGTACGCCTCGGTGGCCCACTCGCCGGAGTCCTCGTCCTCGTCCAGCTCGTCGATGAGCGACAGGTGCCGCTCGGCCTCCTGACGCAGATCGGCGGGCGCGTCGAGGGTCTGCCCGGCGGGCGTCTTGATCTGCCCCGACTCGGCGATCTGGCGCACGTATCCGATGCGGTCGGCCGCCCTGCTCTCGCCGGCGACGGCCTTCTTCAGCTCATCCGTGCGCACGACGTCACGGGCCAGCTCGGCCTGCAGGTCGGGGTCCTCCCGGACCCGGTCCAGCAGGGCCTGACGGGCCGCGCGGGCGGTGGAGGGGTCGGCGAGGATCGCGGCGCGCAGGGCGGTGGGGTTCTCCGCGACCTCCAGCGCCTTCGTGGGCCGGATGCCCTCCGCCTCGGCGGCCTCGGTGATGGCGGTGCCGCGCTCGGAGGTGGCGCTGTTGCGGGAGACGTAGTAACTCAGCCACACGTCGGCGTCCGGCAGTTCCACGTCCTGGCCCGGCGTCAGCGCCTCGAAGTGCGGGACCAGGCCGTCGTCGGCGGCCCGGTCCCACGCCTTGTAGTAGCGCATGACCCGCTCCGGGGAGCACCCGGCGAGCTCCGCGAACTCCTTCGCCGACACCTTCGGCGTCTCGTCGGCGCCCTGCCCGCCGGGCCGCACGCTGCGCGCCACCTTCAGCCCGAAGGCCCACCCTCCGGTCCGGGCGTACGCCCCGAACTCCCGCGCGTCCAGCGCGACCAGGTCGGAGACGGGCGCCGGGGAGGTCTCGGGCGGGGTGATGGCTACGGTCACGGACGACTCTCCTGAAGGGGGTTGGCTGCATCGAGTACGTGCAGGCCAGCAGCCTATATCCACCGTCGGAGAGCCTTCGCGCCACTGGGCGCCGCCGACCTCAGCCGAACGCGTCGCGCAGAGCGGGCAACAGGGTCTTCTCCGACCAGTCCAGATAGGCCGGCTGCGACTCGCCGCCGATCTGGACCAGGGCGATCTCGGTGAAACCCGCCTCGGCGTACGGGCGGACGGCCTCGACGAACGCGTCCGGGTCGTCACCGCACGGGATGGCGTCGGCCACGTCGTCGGGCGTGACGAACTGGGTCGCCGCCTCGAAGGAATCCGGGTGCGGCAGCTCCGAGTTGACCTTCCAGCCGCTGCCGAACCAGCGGAACTGCGAGTGGGCGCGCTTGACGGCCGTGTCCCGGTCGGGGTCGTAGCAGACCGGAAGCTGGCCGATGCGGGGCTTGCCCGCGCCGCCGTGCCGGTCGAACGCCTCCAGCAGTCCCGCCTTGGGCTCCGTGGCGATCACCAGATCGCCGAGCCGGCCCGCGAGTTCGCACGACCGCTCCCCGGAGACCGCGACGCCGATGGGCGGCGCCTCGTCCGGCAGGTCCCACAGCCGGGCCGACTCCACGTCGAAGTGCGTGCCGCGGTGATTGACGTGGCCGCCCTTGAAGAGGGCCCGGATGATCTCCACGGCCTCCTCGAACATCTCGTGCCGTACGTCGACGGACGGCCAGCCGCCGCCCACCACGTGCTCGTTGAGGTTCTCGCCGGAGCCGAGTCCCAGCCGGAACCGGCCCTCGGACAGCAACTGCAGCGTCGCCGCCTTCTGTGCCACCACCGCCGGGTGGTAGCGGAACGTCGGGCACGTCACATACGTCATCAACGGGATACGGGACGTGGCCTGCGCGGCCGCGCCGAGCACGGCCCACGCGTAGGGCGAGTGGCCCTGCGAGCGCAGCCACGGGAAGTAGTGGTCGGAGGTCACCGAGAAGTCGAAGCCCGCCTCCTCGGCCCGCACCACATGGTCGACGAGCTCTCGAGGGCCGGCCTGCTCGGTCATCATCGTGTATCCGATTTGCACCATAACCGGCGAGTCCCCTGACAGCGGGCGTGAAAACGGCTCGATCAAGGTCCGTCGGCAGGGGGAGGATGCCTCCATGAGTGCCTCCGCCCTGCCGACCGGCAGCCCCGCCTCCCAGGGTGTCGACGCCTCCGGCGTCCACGCCTTCCTCGACGCCCTCGAAGCGGCCCCGGAGATCGAACCGCACAGCCTGATGATCATGCGGCACGGACACCTCGTCGCCTCCGGCTGGTGGGCGCCCTACACACCCGGCCGCCCTCATCTGCTGTACTCGCTCAGCAAGAGCTTCACCGGGACCGCCGCCGCCCTGGCCGAGGCCGAGGGACTGCTCGACTTCGACGCGCCCGTGATCTCCTACTTCCCGGAGTTCGAGGCCGACATCACCGACCCCCGCAGCCGCGCCATGCTGGTACGGCACGTGGCGTCCATGTCGAGCGGCCATGAGCGGGAGACCGTCGAGGAGACCTACGGGCTGGACCGGGCGGAGCCCGTGCGCGGGTTCCTGCTGCTGCCGCCGGACCGCGACCCCGGCACGGTCTTCGCCTACAACCAGCCCACCACCTACACCCTCGCCGCGATCGTCCAGCGGGTGACCGGGCAGCCGCTCACCGAGTATCTGCGTCCGCGGCTGCTGGATCCGCTGGGCGTCGGCGAGGTGTTCTGGCAGCGGGACCGCGCAGGCCGCGAGATCGGCTACAGCGGTCTGCACGCCACCACCGACGCCGTCGCCCGGCTCGGCGAGCTGTATCTGCGCGACGGGGTCTGGGAGGGCAAGCGGCTGCTGCCCGAAGGATGGGCGGCCCGGGCCGCGCGTCCGCACATCCCGACCGCCGGTGCCATGGGAGACATGGACCGGCAGGACTGGGACCGGGGCTACGGCTATCAGTTCTGGACCTCCCGGCACGGCTACCGGGGAGACGGCGCGTACGGCCAGTTCTGCCTGGTGCTGCCCGAGCACGACGTGGTGATCGCCACGACCGCGGCGACCGAGCGGATGCAGGACTTCCTGAACCTCGTCTGGAAGCATCTGCTGCCCGCCTTCGGCCCCGGGCCGCTGTCCGGCCGGGAGGCCGCCGACGCGGCGCTGCGGGAGCGCCTCGCCGGGCTCGCGCTGCCGCCCGCCCCGGGCAGTCCCGCACCGCCCGGACGGGCCGAGGACTGGGCCGCCGCCGAGTTCGGTTCCTCCGAGGAGGAGGGTCCGGCCCGGTCGGCCGGGCTCGTGCAGGACGCGGACGGCTGGACGCTCAGGCTCACCGAGGACGAGAGCCGGCTGGACCTGCGGATCGGGAAGGCGAACTGGACGGTGACGGAGGAGCCGCTCCCGACCGCGGTGAGCGGCGGCTGGACCGATGCCGGCACGCTGGCCTTGGAGGTGGCGTTCCTGGAGACCCCGCACCGCCTGGCACTGACGTGCTCCCTCGCGGACCGTACGCTCACCGCGCGCTGGCGCACGGAGCCCCTGCGTCCCGGCCCGCTCACCTCCCTGCGCGCACCGCGCGGCTCAGTCTGAGTCCGGCCGGAAGGTCTTGAGGACGGTGCGCAGCGTCTGCTCGTTGGCGCTGTCCTCCCAGTCGGCGGCCGGGGTCGTCCAGCGCAGCGAGAAGCTCCGGCCCTCGCCCAGCAGGATGCCCCGGCCGAAGGTGCGCACGCGGGTGTCGCCGACGTCCGCCGTCCACTCCATGTCGGCGGCCTCGCGTCCCTGGTACGTCGTCGCGCGGATCGCGCCGATCCGGTCGTAGTCACCGGACTGCTTCAGGTTCGGTTCGACGTCGTCCCGCCACACGGCCACGGGGTCCGGGCCCGCGTCCGCGCTGAAGGTGACGGCCAGCGTGCGGTCGTCACCGTCGGCGCCGAAGACGACCCGGTACGCCAGGCCTTCGCGGTCGGTGTCCAGGCGCTTCCAGTTCTCGGGCAGCGCGACGGAGAAGCCCTCCGGCGCGTTGTAGCGGTGGAAGCCGGGCGGCAGGCCGGTGGCCGGGGCGGAGGGCGTGGGCTCGGGGGACGACGGGGTGGGCGTGGGAGAGGAGGGCGTCTCGGTCGGGCTGGGCGTCTTTGGCGGCTCGGGACTGTCACCGCCGGTGCTCTCACCCGGCGAGGCGGCGGAGGCCGGCGGCCGGGCCGGCGAGTCGGCCGCCTCGCTGCCGGTGTCACTGCCGGGCAGCCCCTGGGTCGCGGCGAGTACGGCGACCGCGACGGTGACGACGGCCAGGGCCGTCCCGGCCACCATGGTCCGTCTGCTCCAGGCCGGGTTCCCCGGCAGCATGGCGGCGTAGGAGCCGCGCAGCCGCGGGGCCTGCGCCGACCCCAGGACCGCTTCCGGGTCCTCGCTGAGCGCGCGGGTCAGCGCCTCACGGACCACCGGGCGGGTCAGCCGCTCCCGGGAGTCCTTGCGGAGCAGCCCCTGCACGACCTGGGTGAGCGGCCCGGAGCGCACCGGCGAGCGCAGCGGCAGCCGGTCCACGGCCTTCAGGGTGTTCTCCGGGCGCCCCCTGTCACGGAAGGGCGGGCGTCCCTCGACCATCGTGTAGAGGATCGCGCCCAGTGCCCACAGGTCGGCCGCCGGGCCGATGCGCTCGTCCCGGGCCTGTTCCGGAGAGGCGTAGGCGGGGGCCGTGAGCCGCGGCGCGAGGGTGGCGCCCGCCAGGCCGTAGCCGGTGACGACGACCGAGTGGTCCTCGCGGACGAACACCTGGCCGGGGCTGAGTTCGCCGTGGGTGATGCCCTCTGCGTGGGCCGCGTCCAGCACGTCGAGCAGCTCCAGGCCGACGCGTGCGGCCCGCACGTAGTTGAACGTGCCCTGCTCCGAGAGGAGTTCGCCCAGCGGCGTGCCGTCGATCCACTCGTTGACGGTCCACAGGGCGCCGGCCTCCTCGACGGTGTCGACGACCGCGGCGATCCGGCCCGGGCACAGCAGCGCCATGTTCTCGGACGTGCGCAACAGCCGGGCGGAAGCCCGGCGCTCGGGCTCGAGCGGGTCGTCCGGAAGCCCGATCTGGGTGACGAGACACGGCCGCGAGACCTCGCCGGCGCCGGTGTCCTCGGCGTACCC
>NZ_JBHUQX010000263.1:0-13499 GCF_042674225.1 Streptomyces sp. NPDC056948 | reverse complement strand
GAAGCCTCGTTCTGTACCCCGGAGCCGGTGGTCCCAGGACGGTTGGCGAGGGTGCGGGCGAGGACACTGGCGCTTTCTCTCGTACGTTCCCTCGCAGGGACGGTCGCCATGAGGGTGCGCCAAGGTCCTCCGGGGCCGCCGCGCCTACGAAGCTTTGGCGGTTCACCTCGTGCGTCATGGGGACGGCCCTCTCCGCGGAGTAGCGAAGCGCTTCACTTCGATGGGAAGCTGATGGACATGTTTCGTGCGAAACAAGAGGTCCTGCGCGAAGAAAGTTTCTACCGGCTGGGTCATTGATAGCTTGTTAGCGGCAATCGCGCAGCGTCGATGCGCTTCGACAACTCGCGCGCGTCTCCGCCTGGATCAACCCGTACATCGCCCAGATGCCCGTCCAGGACTCCGGTGCCGACACGACGAAGGCCGGCAGAAGATCATGTCGGCCGAGTCGGAGATCCTGCGCACCGACGCCGTGGTACCGCCGGTCCACGAGAAGGTCGTCCAGGGCATCGCCATCGATGTCGAGGGTGTTCTCCTCGACCCTCGTGAGCGCTCCCTGATCGACGTCGACACCCACCTGACGTAGCGGCCGATGAGCGTCACGTCGGTCGGTAAGGAGGCCGCCCCGTCCCGGTGGGGTGCGCGGGCCTCGGCCGCCTCGCCACCGGGACCGCGCTGCTGACGGTCGCGGCCATGCTGCCCCGGCTGTCCGGAACCGGCGCCCTGGACCGTACTCGGCCCGGCGTGCGCACTCGTCCTGCTCTCCGCTCTCGCCCTCTCCGGCGCGGACGCCGTGGTGGTGCGCAGCCCGGCGTCCGCCCCGACGTCCCGTCGGTCCCGCGGGAGGGGTGTGCAGGCGGAGGGCGGCGTCAGTGCCGGGCGAACTGAACCCCGGTCGGTTGCACGACGTTCGCCCGCAGCGCGATCCCGGTGACGGTCAGGCGTTCTCCGTAGATGTCCGTGATCCTGATCGAGTTGCCGCACCCGCTGCCGTTGGCGGAAAGGAAGTAGTTGTATTCGGTGCGGGGCAACTGCCGCCAGCCGTCGCCGGTCTTGACCTCCAGGTGCGCGACCGG
Organism: Streptomyces sp. NPDC056948; assembly: GCF_042674225.1. Classification (NCBI taxonomy): domain Bacteria; kingdom Bacillati; phylum Actinomycetota; class Actinomycetes; order Kitasatosporales; family Streptomycetaceae; genus Streptomyces; species Streptomyces sp. NPDC056948. Next base: position 12,426 of record NZ_JBHUQX010000263.1, on the reverse strand, counting down.
GTTCCGGTGGCCGATTGCCTGGATGCCGCACCAATAGGGGCTGGACCCGGTCTTGTATCTGATGGAGATCGTGTCGGACGTGCTGGGGCTCAACAGCTGCCAGGTGATCGGGATCCGGCCGACCTTGAGGTCGGCGAGCTTGGCGAAGGCCTCTTGGCTGAGGTCGAGTTGCCCGGGTGCGCAGGGCAGGGGGCATTCGTTGGTGATCCGTACCGTGATCGACTTGCCGTTGGCCGCGCGGACGAGCACGTACGCGCCGCATGCCCTGGACGTCTCGTAGTCCGTGGTGTTCATGGCCGCGATCATGAGGTCGGGACTCGGGCCGAACAGGCAGGCGCCGTTGCCGTCCTCGGCTTCGTAGGCGGTGGCGACCCCGGTGTAGGTGGTGCCGGGCCGAATCCGCCCTGCCGACGATGCTGTGGTCGACGCCGTTCGCGGGGACTGCGGGGTGCCTGTGGCCGACGGTCGTGCTGGCGCGGTGGTCGCAGCGGCCGTCGGAGCAGGGGCGCCGGTCGCACTCGGCGTCCCCGAAGGGGTCGGGGTGGCCGTGTCGGTCGCGGTGGTGGCTCTCACCTGACTGGTGGCGACGGGTGTGGCCGCGGCAGGCCCTGTATCCGCCTTGCGGTCGGGGAACCACCCCATGACCAGGTAGGCGAGAACGCCCGCGGCGGTCACCGCCAACGTGGCGCCCAGCATGAACCTGCGTCTGTGCCTGCGCCGGCGCGCGGCCTGCCTCGCTGTCTTCATACCTGTCCGTTCGGAAGATCGAGCTGATGGTGCACTGCTCAGTGGCCGCAGGAAGCGAATGGGTTGCCGACGCCTTTCTCAGCGGCCGCCTTCGACCGCGTCGCAGCGGGGGTGGGCGCCGCCCGCTCCGCAGGAGCCCACATCCACACCGGTGGGCTGCCGCATGGGCGGCCGTCGCGCGGTGCCTACTACTCGCCCACCGTGATCAGCCGGGCCCCGGCGGGCAGCGACGTGCTCACCAGGCAAGTGTTCGTCACCGTCCAAACCTTCACCTCGGAGAACGAGGCGGTGCGGATGGCGAGCGAACGCCACCGAATACGGGCTCGCCGCCTCGGCCTGGACCCGCGACCTCGAAGCCGAGTGATGGGGCGTTGGCGGGCGGATGCTCCAGCTGTGCCCAGCGCCGCCGTGCCGTGCCGCCCCCCGTCCCGTGCCGCGTGTCCACGGCCGCCGGGAGTGTGTGGGGGCCCGCCGTGCCGTCGTTGACCATGGCCGCGCTGCTCCACCGTGGGGCGCCTCGCCACGCCCGCGGTGATCCGCCTGCGCGGCAGGCCCTGTCCTCCCGAGCGTGGGCTGTGGCAGGTCCCCGATCCCGACGTTCGGGCCGGGGGCCTGGCCGGGCTCGGGCCGAACGGATCGGGCACGGCCGGCTTCGTGGACGCGCCTTGCCGGGTCGGCGGCAGGTGTCCGTCGGCACCGCTTACGGTCCCCGGCCGTCCAGCCCCGCAGGGCCGGCCGCACGTACGTCACGTGGACTCGCGCCGAATTCACGGCGGCAGGCCTTGTTGAAAGCCTGGAGATCGGCGATGCCCACGGCCGCGGCGATGGCTGTGATGGACAGGGTGGAGGACAACAGGAGGTGGCGGGCGCGTTGAAGGCGTCGGTGCCGGATGTACGACACGACCGTGAGGCTGGTCTCGGCACGGAACACGCGCGTCAGGTGTGTGTGGGAGATGCCGACGGCGCGAGCGACGTCGGGTACGGACAGCGGGCCGGCCAGGTGTTCCTCGACGTAGGCCCGTGCGGCGGCCACGAAAGGGTGGCGAAGCCCGGCGCCATCGATCCTCGGCAACTCGGCGATGCGCCACAGAGCGGTCCAGACCTCGGCCGTGGCTCGCGGGGGAGAAGTCGGCATGGCCGTCACGGCGTGTCGGAGCAGATCGGCCAGGCGTGGGCTCTCGGTCGCGGCGTCCTGCATCACCGGTACCACCCGCGCGGTTCCGCCGTCGTGCAGCCGCAGATGGACGTAGAAATGCTCCGACCTGCCCCGGTAGTGAAAGTGCACCTCGGTGTTCGGCGGCACCAGGCTGACGTGCCCGGGGCGTATGGGGTGGACCGACTGCCCGAGGGACAGAGCACCCTCGTAGTTGTAGAGGTGCAGCTGCCACAGGTCGGGCAGCCGGAAGACGTCGTGGGCGCTGGAGACGCCGTGCACCCCGATGCCGGCATTAACCACGGTGGGCGCCTCGTCGAGCCGTACTGTTGTGTGTTTCACGAGGATGGAAAATTACCAGCACTGGACGATTTCAGCCCACGACCGAGCCGGACCCTGCCCGTACGTTCGTCGCATGTCAACCAGCAAGCAACTCCTGACATCGGTTCAGGTGGCGCGCTTCGTCGCGCAGGGATGCCTGCGCCTGGACGGGGTCGTGCCGCAGGAGATCAATGAACGGGCCATCGCGACCTTGTCCGAGGGCCTGCCGGACGTGGCCTACGGCACTCCGCTGGGCGGGGCGTTCGCGAAGGACACCTTCGTCCACGAGCTGCTCGACCTTCCGGTCGTCGCAGGCGCTGTAGAGAGCCTGGTCGGCCCCGAGCCGACCGTCGACCACCATGCGGTTCATGTGCGGGAGCCGCACGAGGGACAGGCGCAGCCGCTCCATGGAGACGCGATCATCGACGTGCGGCCCGATGCGTTCGACATCCAGCTCATGTACTACCCGCACGAGGTGACCGCCGAGATGGGCGGCACCCTCAGTGTGCCCGGAAGCCATCTGCGCAGGATCAACGAGACGGACGTCGGCCGCGTCCAGAACCTCAGGGGGCAGACCCGTCTGACCTGCCCGGCAGGCACGGTCGTTCTCCTGCACCACGGCATCTGGCACGGTGGCCGCCGCAATGACACCGCGGGTCGTCGCTACATGTACAAACTGCGTCTCAACCCGACCGTGCCGCAGGTGCGTCTGTGGGACGTATCCGACCTGCACGACCCTGCGGTGACCGCGGAACTCAATACGTACCTCCCCTGGTACGAGCAGGCCACGGCCCGACTGGAGATCTACAACCGGGTCCTGCTGTGGCGGGCCCTGACCGGTGACGATTCGTTCGATGTCGAGTACTGGGTCACACGCGTCAGCAACCGGCCGACCCTGAGGAGTCACGCATGAAGCAGCAGGTTCTGGTCCTCTATCTCGCGACGTCGGCGCTGGACTCCGACGTCGTGGGCTGGTCCCGATACGACGGGACCGGCCGTACCCACCCGACGACAGGTGACAGCGACGAGCCGCCCTATCCCACAGGGCTTGCCGCGCTGCACGACGGGTGGCGCCTGTTCCAGGCATCCCAACTGCTGCCGCCTCAGGCCGGTCACGAGTACGACGTCTCCTTCCTCAAGCACGAGTTCTTCTTCGAGAAGGTGGAGGACAGCTCTCGCCCTTGACGGGCTGCCCACTCAGCGAAGGAGACATCGATGATGGGCATGTGTACGACCTGGCTTCCGTGGCGGCGATGCGGGAGGCGAACGGGGGTGCTCACCGCGGTCACTGCCCTGATGGGGGCGCTCCTGACCGCCTTGGGCGCCGCCGGGACGGCGCAGGCGGCCGGCGTGGACACGAGCGCGTGGTACGTGCTGGTCAACCGTGGCAGCACTTCCCCGAGCGTTCGTCCCAGGAACGCGGAGGGGGGCACACCGCTGACCTTCACTCACGCCGGGTTGACGTACAGATGGCGCAGTTGCTCGTCGAGAACGGAGATGGGGGCCAGGGTCTCCTCAACAAACCGGCGCGGCGGAAGGCTCTCACCCTCAGGGGAGGGCCACTGCGGAGGCCCCGATCTGGGTCCGCTGATCCTGGCGGTTGCGGGCATGGCTGGCCATTGAGTGTTTGAGTACCTCGGAAGACCAGGTGAAAGGGGGTGCGTGAAGTGGGGCGGGAGTTGCCGTTCCGAGAAAGGGTCACGGTGAAGGAAGATCTTTCGGAGTTCGGCGGTCTGCGGATGTCGAGAACGTGCCACCGGCTCCGTCCCAGGGACATCAGCGGCCACCACCGGCCGCACGAGGAAGAAGGAGAGACCGGCATGGCGGTTCAGCGGATGGACAACGTCGGCATCGTGGTCGAGGACATGGACGCCGCCATCGCGTTCTTCGTGGAACTCGGCATGGAGCTGGAGGGCAGGGGGGAGGTCGAGGGCCTCTTCGCCGACCAGTGCACCGGACTCGACGGCGTCCGCTGTGACATCGCGATGGTCCGGACCCCGGACGGTCACAGCCGGCTCGAGCTGGCGAAGTACCGCAGCCCCGCGGTGATCAGCGCCGGGCCGCGCAACCGGCCGCACAACATTGTGGGCACGCACCGCGCCATGTTCGCCGTCGACGACATCGAGGACACCGTTGCCCGCCTGCGCTCTCACGGCGCCGAACTCGTCGGCGAGATCGCCCGGTTCGAGGACAGTTATCTGCTCTGCTACTTGCGCGGCCCGGAGGGCATCATCGTCGGACTGGCCGAGCAACTGCGCTGAGTGTTTGCTGAGAACCCAGCTCGTTGTTGGCCGACCGGTACTCCGACGCCGTGCGCCGAACCTGTTGGCAGAAGACCCACTCGCGTCCTGGTACCACCTCCGCTCCCCGGCACGGCGATCCCGTCCGCGAATCACGAGCGAGAGCGCCGAGCGCTCAGCGGCAACGAGCTGGACGGTGTGCAGCCCGGCCGGCCTGGCTTCCATGAGCGCGACACGGACGAGGTCGCCGTAGTGCTGGGCAGCTGTCCGTCGTCTACGTGATCAACCGCCTCACCCGGCGTCTGGCCTTCCTGGACATCATCTGGATCGGGCACGCTGGTGAGCTGGGCGAATACCATCTGGGCCCACTCGTCGTCGGGGCAGCGGGCCAAGTGCGGGGCTGTGGTGGATGTAGCGGCCGGGTTGGCCGCGTGCCCCGGTCGCTGTCACAGGCTGATGGGGCCGAGGTCGGCGGCGGTTTGGGCCAGTGCACGGATGGTGGGGCTGTCAGCGGTGGTACGCCAGGTGAGCGCCCATTCGAGGGTGGGGGCGTCGTGGAGGGGCAGGAAGACGATGTTGGGGGGCTTGTTGTAGCGCGCGGCGATTTCACCCAGCGGGTGGACGCAGCGTCCGGCAGCGACCAGGGAGAGGATCTCGTGGAAGGTCCGCGCGGCGGGCCCGCGGGGGATACGGCGGCCGAGCGGGGTGCGGGTGGGGACCATGGAGGCGACCCAGTACTCGGGGGCTTCGGGGCCGAGGTCGACTACGTGGTTGTCGGCGAGGTCTTCCAGGGACGCGGTGCCGCGTTGGGCGAGCGGATGGTCTGCGGCCACGGCCAGCACGCGGCCTCCGGTGAGCACGGTGGGGCCGACGGTGAGGTCCGGTTCGGCGACGGGCAGCCACAGCACGTGCGCGTCGTGCTCTCCGGTGCGCAGGGCGGTGAACGCGTCGGCGCCGTTGATCTCGCCGAACTGGATGTCGCTGCCGGGGTAGCGGGTGCGGAACGCGTCGACGAGGGGGCGTAGTTCGTGTCCGGCGTGGCCGAAGACGCCCAGCCGCAGGGTCCGGCCCTCGCCCGGGCCGGCCGCTTGGGCGCGGGCGAGTCCCGCGTGGAGGAGGTCGAGGGCCTGCTGGAGGTCTTCACACAGGCGCCGGCCGACAGGGGTCAGGGCCACGCGTCGGCTGGTGCGATCGAACAGGGCCACGCCGAGGCGGCGTTCTTGTCTGCGGATGGCCTGGCTGACGCGGGCCTGGGACACGTGAAGCCGTTCGGCGGTGCGGCCGAAGTGCAGCTCTTCGGCCAGTGTCAGGAAGATCTCGATGTCGCGCAGCTCCATACATAACTCCCACGTTATGGATAGCTCCACGGACTCTACATTGTTCCGCCGCTGACCTGCATCGATGCTGGACACATCACCCACCGGGCAGGCGGCGGACGCCTGACCGACGCATCGATAAGGCAGGGAAACCCGATGAGCGCTATGCATGCCATCGTCGATCGCTTCGAGATCGAGGAGCTGCGCGCCGAGGTCACCGACGCTGTGATGATGCGCGACTTCGACCGCGTCGCCTCGCTGTTCACGCCCGACGGCGCCATGCGATGGCCGCACATCGACAAGGAGTTCATCGGCTGCGAGGAGATCCGTGCGGGGATCGAGTGGGGGCAAGGACTGTGGGAGTTCTTTGTGCAGAACGTCCACCCCGGCGTCATCCGGCTCGACGGCGACACCGCGGCCGGGCGCGTGTACATCCAGGAATTCGGGCGGATGCACGACGGCAGCTCGCACCTGAACTACGCCCTCTATCACGACCGTTATCAGCGCACGTCCGACGGCTGGAAGTTCAGCGAACGCGTCTACGAGGTCAGGTACCTCGACTCCACCCCGCTTACGGGCTCAGCGCCCCGGCACTCGGGGCATGGGCGGGTCTGACAACCACCGACGGGCCGACCGGGAGGCACATCAACAGCCCTGGCCGCATCACGCGGCGACCGCACTTCCCCGAATCCGTGGACACCCATTCTTAGCGCCCGACCCCGATCGGAACGGCTCGCCATGACCGAAGACTGGCGCGTGCCTCCATCCTCCGCGTCAACCGAACTCAGCATCGAGTAGAGGAGTGACTGTCATGATCCTGATCACTGGAGCCAACGGCATCGTCGGGCGTCAGGTGATGAACCTGCTGCTGCGGGAGAGCACGGCCATCACCGCGGTCACGCGCGGTCCCGGCTCGGCCGCGCTCCCGGATGACGTCCAAGCCCTCAGCGGCGACCTGTTTCGCCCACAGTGGATCGAGTCGGCGCTGGAAGGAGTGGAAGCCCTGCAGATCAGCCCGCGCGCCACCGGCCCGGGACTTGGCGAACTCCTGCGGCTCGCCGTCAGGCAGGGCGTGCAGCGTGTAGTGCTGCTGTCGGCCACCACCGTGGAGTATCCCGCGGGGCAAGCCCGCTTCGCCGCGCAGTTCCAGCACGCCGAGGACCTCGTCAGCAACTCCGGCCTGGACTGGACAGTCCTGCGCCTGGCCGACTTCGCGGCCAATGCACTGGCCTGGGCGCCGCAGATCAGGTCCGGTGACGTGGTGCGCGGCGCGTACGGCCAAGCCGCCACCTCGCCCATCCATGAAGCCGACATCGCGGCGGTCGCCGCACGCGCCCTCCGCGGCAGCGTTCCCCCCGGGGGCAATCCACACGCTGACCGGGCGACAGTCACTGGACCAGGTTGAGAAGGTGCATCTCATCGGCGCCGCCCTCGGCCGGGCACTGTCCTTCCAGGAGCTCCCGCCGGAGCACATACGTCAAGGCATGCTCGCGCAAGGGCTGCCCGAGGAGGTCCCCGACCGCCTGCTCGGCTCCCTGGCCGACTACGCCCGCCGCCCAGGACCCACCACCAGCACCGTGGAAGACCTGCTGGGCCGACCCGCGCACACCTTCGCCGACTGGGCACGCGACAACGCACCCGCCTTCGGCGGCTGATTCGCCGCCGATTCCCACGACAGGGCACTCGCCTCACACAAGACTGGGAGTCCCCCCATGAACCTCACTCTTTGGATCGCCGCCGGACTACTGACCGCGGTCGCCCTGGCCGGCGGCATCAGCAAGACCTTCATCCCCAAGGCGAGACTGGCCGCGCAGCACGGCGGGGAATGGACGCAAGACGCAAGCGCCAGCTTCATCAAGACCCTCGGGATCCTCGAACTCCTGGCGGCGATCGGCCTGACCCTGCCCGCCGTGCTCGACATCGCACCGGTCATGGTGCCGGTGACGGCGGCCTGCTGGATCGCCCTCATGGTCGGCGCCATGATCACCCACGGCCGCCTCGGTCAGCCCAAACTGGTGCTCCTGAACACGGTCTATCTCGGGCTTGCCGTCTTCATCGCGTGGGGCCGCTTCGGCCCCTGGCCCTTCAGCAGCTGACAGAGGCCGTCGCACCGTTCGCGCGGTCAACAGACCGACAGCAGGCTGAGCCGGATGGCCTTGACAGTTGTTTGTGGCCCCGATCCGCAATCAGCAGTGGCCCCACCGGCGGTGGCGGCAGGAGGATGTGAGGGCGTTTGGCCCCACCGTCCTTGTTGCGGTGGGAGCATTGATGTGCTTCCACCGGTGAGGAGGCTCCGATGCGGCCGAAGTCCAAGGCCGATCTCTTCTCGGCTATCCGCCGGGATTGGCGGAGCGAGGGACTGCCGATCCGGGCTGTGGCCCGCAAGTACGACGTGCACCGCTGGACGGTGCGGGAGCCGGGAGACGTTCGGACGCCGCTGCTGGATCCACTACATGCCGCACGCCGGCGCGATCGAGGTCCGTGACATCGGCTGGGCTGGCTGACCGGCACGTTCGCCCTGCCTACGATCGGCGCATGAGTGCGTGGAATCAGAGCTTGGATGCTGCGGGGATACGGGAGCCGGAGCTCCGGCGGGACTACAGCGCCCAGCGGGAGTCAGTCGCGCGTTTCAGACGTGCCTCATACCTTGCGGCCCGTCTGCTGTTGCCGAAAGCGGTGCTGCCCCATGTGGTGGCGGCGACGGCAGTGATGCATCACGGGGACAACCTGCTGGACACCGGCCCGAAGCCACAGCGAGTCGCGGCGTGGGGGTCGTGGGAGCAGGAGGTGCGTAAGGCGCTGGACAGCGGGGTGAGCGACGATCCGCTGATCCGTACGCTGCTGCACACCGCGGCGGCGTACCCGCGGCTCCGGGAGGTGGTGGAGGGGTATTTGGCCACCGCCACTGCCGAGTTGGAGTTCGCCGGCTTCGCCACCGAGGCCGACTACCAGGCGTATGTGGACGCCTACTCGCTGCCCGCGTTCATGCTGGTCGCGTCCCTGCTGAGGCCGGAGCACGAAGACGGGGACTTCCGGGCCGGGTGCCGGATGTTCATCGACGGCAGTCAGCGGCTGGACTTCGTCAACGATCTCGCCGAGGACCTGGCGGAAGGGCGGCTGGGCATCCCGACGGAAACGCTGGCACGCTTCTCGGTGACGGAGAGGGACCTCGCGGAGGGGCGCCAATCGCCGGGCGTACGGGAATTGTTGGAGCACCAGATCGAAGCGGCGCGCACCTCCCTGCTGACGGCCAAGGAACTGCCCGCCCTGACCGCGAACCGCAACGGCGTGTTGTTGGAGGCAGTCGTCGAGATCGAGCTGCTCACTGCGGACGCGGCGCTCGCGCAGGGCGCCCGGCTACTGCGCGGGTCCGTATCACCGCCGATGGTGGGCTCGCTACGAGTGATGCTGGGCGCTCGTCGAAGGGCTCGCAGACAGGGCTGAACCGTCCTGTTGTCCTTAGAGGCAGTTTCTTATTGCGTGATCGCTCGCTGAACGGTGTCGGACGGATCCCTTTGAGGTTCCGTTGGTGGTGGTGCTGGCGAGCAGGGATACCCGGGGGCTCAGCATCCTGAGCCTGATTCCGGTCACGAGCGCACGTACCCCGTTGCGGGCAGGTCCCCTGCCCGAAACCGGTGTTACTCAGACCGCTCGGGGGAATAGCTGCTCGACTGCGGTCACCACCGCGGCACGGCGGGCGGCGGTGGTGGGGTCCACGGCGTGTGCGGCGGCGGCCTTGCTGAGTTCGGGTTGCGACGCCCAGGTCATGGCGATCTGGTTGACCAGGGCGAGGACGTCGGCCGGGTCCCAGGCGGGGTCGAGCTGTCCAGCCTGCTGCACTTGGCGGAGCTGGTCGATTTTGCGGGCGATCACTGCCTGGTCGGGATCGTCGGCACCGGCTGTGGTGCCCTGCAGTTCGAGGCGGCCCCAGGTGATCAGGCGGTGGTGGTCTGGACGGGCGACGAAGTAGTCGAACAGGCGGCCCGCGTAGCCAGGAAGGTCGGACGGGTCCATCTGGGTGGCCTCGGCGATGACGACATACTCCCGTGCAGCAACAGCGGCATAAAGCGCGTCTTTGCTGCGGAAGTAGGCGTAGACGCGTTCTTTGCTGGTTTTGGCGAGCTTGGCGATGCGGTCCACGCGGGCGCCGGCGATGCCGTGGCCGGCGAACTCCTCCATGGCAGCGGCAAGGATGCGCTCGCGCGTGGTGTCGCCGCCGGCGGTGGGCGCTGCGGTCTGGCCGGAGTCGCGGGACTGGGACATAGGCCCAGGATAGGGCACCGAACCGTTCGGTTTGGTAGTCGGGGTGGTCGGCGCGTACAGTCAAACGGAACAGTTCGGTTTGGCCTCTGTGGGTGAAACCGACGAAATACGAGGGAGTGAACTTATGCAGCACCGCAATCTGGGCTCTCAGGGTCTGCGCGTCTCGGCGCTCGGCCTGGGGACCATGGGCATGTCCATGGCCTACGGCGCCTCGAACGACGACGAGAGCATCGCGACCATCCGCCGCGCCCACGAACTCGGCATCGACTTATTCGACACCGCCGAGCTGTACGGCGCCGGTACCGGCAGTAACGAAATCCTCCTGGGCAAGGCAGTCCGCGACTTCCGCGACGAGGTGGTCCTCGCCACCAAGTTCGGCTTCGACATGACGACCCAGCCGCTGGGCTCCGGCTTCAACAGCCGTCCCGAGAACATCCGCAAGGTCGCCGAGAACAGCCTGCGCTACCTGCAGAGCGACCACATCGACCTCTTCTACCAGCACATCTCCGACCCCACCATTCCGGTCGAGGAGGTCGCGGGCGTGGTCGGCGATCTGATCACCGAAGGCAAGGTGAAGTACTTCGGCCTGAGCAACGTCGGCCCCCAGTACATCCGACGCGCCCACGCCGTCACCCCGCTCTCGGTGCTCCAGTACGAGTACTCGCTCTTCGAGCGGGAGGTGGAGGAGGAGATCCTTCCCGTCCTGCGGGAGCTCGGCATCGGCTTGGTGCCCTACTCCCCGCTCGGCCGCGGCTTCCTGACCGGGGCGGTCAAGCCCGCGAGTGAATACCCCGCGGACGACATGCGTAGCTGGGACGAGCGCTGGCAGGGCGAGAACTATACTTACAACCTCCGCGCCACCGAACAGCTCAAGGGTCTCGCCGCGGCCAAGGGCATCACCACCGCCCAACTCGCGCTGGCCTGGCTCCTCGCCCAGGGTCAGGACATCGTGCCCATCCCCGGCACCCGCAGTGCCAAGCGTCTCGAGGAGAACGCCGGCGCGGACAGCGTCCAGCTAACTGACGCTGACATGGCCCACATCACCGAGATCCTCCCCCACGGCTCGGCGGGCAGCCGCCTCCCGGCCGCGATTCTGTCCAGCTTCACCACCGACTGATCCCGCCGACGCCACAACGCCTCTCCACCGTTTATGTGGTGAGGCGCCGGTGGCAGATGAGAGCGGCGGCTATGCCGACGAAGGCAAGGAAGTGCTCGGGCTAGTTCATAGCGGCGGTGTAGGCGACGGCATCCGCCAAGCCAGGAAACCGTACGTTCAACGACCCATCGATGACGGCCGAGCCGCTGCGAGGGCTCGATGCCCTTGCGGGCGGTGCGGTGGGGTATGCCGCGGCTGCGGAGCCATCGTCGCAGGTGCTTGTAGTCGTAGCCTTTGTCCGCATGCAGTTTCGCCGGGATTCTGCGCCGAGGTCCGCGGCGGGAGCGAATGGGCGGGATGCCGCGCACAAGCGGTTCCAGGGCCTGGCTGTCGTGCATGTTGGCTCCGGAGATGCCCAGCGACAGCGGCAGTCCGTTCCGGTCGGTGAGCAGGTGAATCTTCGTTTGTGACTTGCCACGATCGGTCGATTCGGTCCCGGCAGCATCCCCCTTTTACTGCACGGATGCTGACCGAATCGATCGCGCACCGCGACCAGTCCAGCTCACCCAGAGCACCGAGTTCATCCAGGACCACGCGGTAGAGCCGGTCCCAGACCCGGTCCCGACTCCACTGTGCGAACCTCCGGTACACCGTCGGCCAGGCCGGACCGAACACCGGCGGGAGCTGCCGCCACGTACAGCCGGAGGTCGCGACGAAGATGATCGCGGCCAGTGCCTCGCGGTCACCGGCTCGACGCCGACCCCCGCCCTGTGGACGCTTCACCTCGGCGGGCGGCACCACCCACCGGAACAGAGCCCACAACTCGTCCGGTACCAACCGCTCAACAGGAATCGTCATGCCCGGTTCAACACGCGATCGGGTCATAAGAAACGATGTCTTAGGACTTCGGATTGGACGCCACCATCATGCGGCGACCTCGACCAGTCCGGCACCGGCGACGAACAGGTCCGCGTCGGAAGTGCCCACCCAAGCTCCTTTCGCCGGACCCAGTGTGGCCGAGCGCCCTTTCTCGAGCGCGTTGGATCGGGCTTACTCCTGGCGAGCAGGCAGCGCTCGCCTGAATCACGCGCTGCCTCCCGCTCGCGCAGGGATCAAGCCACGCGGCCTCGCCGGCGTAGTGGCCTCCCGAACTGCGTCCACACAGCAAGACCGGCCGACAGCAGCGATGGCCTGGTCGTGGCCACCCGGACTCGCTTCGGGTTCACCACCGGGCCGGGCACGAGCGATGACGCCCAGCGCGGCGGCATCGCCCAGGCCCTGCCGCCGCGC
>NZ_JBHUQX010000262.1:0-13570 GCF_042674225.1 Streptomyces sp. NPDC056948 | reverse complement strand
CACCTGACTCTCGTCGAGCGCTCGATGTTCCTCGGGGACGAAGTCACCGACTGGCAGGCGACGTTCCAAGCCGCGACGACGGACAGCGTGGCCGATGTCGTCGCCCGCTACCGGGACGCGGTCAAGCGCGCGAACGACGTTCTCGACGGGTGCGCCGATCTCGGCGCACCGGTTCCCCGGCCGCGGCCGGACCGCCCCGCTCCCAGCATCCGCTGGGCACTCACCCACATGATCGAGGAGACCGGCCGACACGCGGGCCACGCCGACATCCTCCGCGAACTCATCGACGGCACGACCGGCCGCTGATCCACCTTCTCCAGGACCGGAGCACATGACCACAGCACCACGGCCGTTACCGCAGAGGAGCCCTCCACCCTGCACAAATACGACGTCGCAGTGACCACCAGCGCCTCGCCGGAAGCCGTCTGGAAGCGCAACTGTCACGCGCGCATCGAGCTGAAGCCGTCCTCTCAGTCGTTCAGCATCTTGTCGCGCACCGGGATCCACTCCAGGGCGGACCGGATGCCCTCCTCCAGCGTCAGCTTCGGCGCCCACCCCAGCAGCTTCTCGGCCCGGTCGCTCGCGGTGTACCCGCCTGCGACGTCGCCGGGGCGCGGATCGGTGTCGACCGTCGCCAGGGGCGTGCTCACGACGTTGTTGAACGCCGTGCACAACTCCCGGACGGTGGTGCCGGAACCGGTGCCCAGGTTGACCGCGATCGAGGGCTTCGACTCGGTGAGGACGGAGTCGAAGCCTTCGATCGCCGCGATGTGAGCCGCGGCGAGGTCCCAGACGTGCACGTAGTCACGGATACCCGTCCCGTCACGGGTCGGGTAGTTCACGCCGGTGACCGGGAACGCTGTGCCCTCCTGGTGCGCCTGAATCAGCTTCCCCAAGGCGTGGCTGGGCCATTTGAGTTGGAGACCGGTGCGCAGCAGGGGGTCGGAGCCGATGGGATTGAAGTAGCGCAGGGACAGCACCCGCAGCTTCCCGGCCGCGGCGATGTCGGCGAACATCGCCTCGCACATGGCCTTGGTCCGTGCGTAGGGGCTTTGCGGCGCCAGCGGCGAGTCCTCGGTGACGGGGGAGCCGTCCTCGGCCTGGTAGATGGAGCCGGAGCTGCTGAAGATGAGACGGTCGCAGCCGTTGCGGTGGAGGTGGCTGACGAAGGCCAGGCTCTTGGTGACGTTCGCCTCGTAGTAGCCGACCGGGTCCGCCACGGACTCCGGCACCACGATCAACGCCGCGCAGTGCACCGCGGCGGAGATGTCCGGGTGCTCCGAGAAGATCCGGTCGATCAGGCCCGCGTCCGAGATGTCGCCTTCGTAGAAGATCCGCCCATCGGTGAACTCGGCACGCCCCCGTACGAGGTTGTCGATGATCACCGGAGTGATGCCCGCGTCCAGACAGGCTGAAGCGACAGTGCTTCCGATGTAACCGGCTCCCCCGGCGATCAGGACAGACATGATGATTATCCTCTTCCCGGATTTATCTCAGATTCGGTAGGCAACCGGCAGTAAGGCTAGCTTGATCCACCCGGGAAAAACCGCACGACTTGGCCTGTTTCGTCCCATATCGTGGTCTTGACGTACTCGACCTTGGCCAGTCCATCGCCCTCCAGCCGATCCCCGTGCCGCCATCCGCACGCCTCATAGAACGAGTTGGCCGCGGCGTTGTCCGCGAAGCTCTCCAGCCGGATGGTCGGATACCGGGCGAGGAGCGCTTCCTCCGCGTGACGAAGCAGGAGACGGCCGAGCCCTCGACGATGATGATCCGGGTCGATCATCATCAAGTCGATCGTGGAGCCATCGAGGATGGAGAAGCCGATGATCCGGCCCTCCTGGCTGAGGCATTGCACGCCACCTGTCCCCAGATGACTCTCCACGTGAGCGTCCGAAGCCCCACTGCCGATGAACCAGTCCACTGCCTCGTCACCGAGGAACGCGCGGTAGCAGGCGTCAATCGTGCGACGTGCGAGAACCTGGAGATCATCAAGATCTGCCCCGGTGGCAGGTCGGATGGCGGGGAGGTGTTGTCCGGTCGACACGGAGATCCCAGCTCTGACGGGAGGATCGGGCTCCTGATCCTAATCGTCCGCGCATGCGCTGCTTCCTCGAGGACCGGGGCTGACTACGATGGTCCGTCGGCATCCGGCGGCACCGTGTCGATCACGGGGCGACCGGCTTCGACCAAGGGCAGGAGCGGCGCAGCACGATGATAGGTCTCCGCGACGTTGTCGCACTCGACGACCCGGTGGGGGAGTCGCTCCGCGGCAACCACGGGCATCTCGCACGCCGACTCGGCCGGGCTGTCACCTACCTGCCGGGAGTCGCGACCTTTTCCGCGGTATCCGCAGAGGTGGACTCGGAGGGCTGGGACGACCTCGCCAGGCTGCTGGGGCGAGGCGAGTTCGCTGACATGTTCAGCTGCCCGGCGATGCCGCCGTCGGACTGGGAGCCGGTCTTCGTCCTCGAGGGCCGCCAGATGATCTGGGCCGGCGACAGCCGACCGGATGCCTCGGATGCCTCTCGTGTCGAACCCGACCCCGCCGTGGTCGAGTTGGGCGCTGGGAGCGCGCCCGAGATGCTCGGCCTCGTCGAGCGGACCCGGCCGGGGCCGTTCTGGCCACGCACTCATGAACTCGGCACCTATCTCGGCATCCGCGACGGCGGCACGTTGATGGCGATGGTGGGGGAGCGGCTCCGGCCTCCTGGATGGACCGAGATCAGCGCTGTCTGCACCGCTCCCGAGGCACGCGGGCGAGGCCACGCCGCCCGTCTGATGCGCGCGCTCATCGCGCGCATCGTGGATCGGGGTGAACGTCCGTTCCTGCACGTGGCCGAGGTGAACACCGGCGCGATCGCGCTCTACGAGCGGCTCGGGTTCGAGACCCGGAAGCACGTGACGTTTCGCGGGTACCGCACTCCGTGAGGCATTCGGCCCGGGCGGGAACCGTGGTTCGCGACCACCGAACAGCACCTCACCAGGCGGCGTCCTCCCATTGGTCCAGCAGGGCGTCGGCCGACTCTCCGTCGGGGTCGCTCGGCGGGCTCTGGGTGGACTGCTCCGTCCAGATCACCTTGCCCCGGGCCGTGTAGCGGGTGCCCCACCGCTGTGCGAACTGGGCGACGAGAAACAGCCCTCGTCCGCCTTCGTCGGTTGTCGCGGCCCGGCGCAGGTGTGGCGAGGTGCTGCTGCCGTCGGCGACCTCGCAGATCAGGCTGTCGCGGTCGTGGACCAGCCGTAGCCGGATCGGTTCTGTGCCGTAGCGGATGGCGTTGGTGACCAACTCGCTGATGATCAGCTCGGTCGTGAAGACCATCTCCTCCAGCCCCCAGGTCTCCAGGCGGCGCGTGACATCCGACCGGATGCCGGCGACGACCGCCGGATCGCTGGGCACGTCCCATTCGCCCAAGTGGGAGGGGTCCAGCAGACGGGTGCGGGCCACGAGCAGGGCGATGTCGTCGCTCGACGGAGCGGGTAGCAGCGCGTCGAGGACGTCCTGGCAGGTCTCCTCCGGTGTCCGGTCCGGGTGGGCCAGGGCGTGACGCAGTGCATCGAGGCCGGTGTCCGGGCCCCGTTCCCGGTCCTCGATCAGGCCGTCTGTGTAGAGGACCAGCCGGGAGCCCTCGGGGAGGGTGAGCTCGGCGGTCTCGAAGGGCAGGCCGCCGCCCAGGCCGAGCGGCGGTGAACCGGGCACCCGCAGGTACTCCACGGTGCCGTCGGGGTGCACCAGGGCCGGTTCGGGGTGCCCGGACCGTGCCAGTGCGCACCTCCCGGATGCCGGGTCGTAGATCGCGTAGAGACACGTGGCTCCCGAGACGCTCTCGTTGTCCCGCTCGACGTTCTCGTCGCTGTCGATCCGGGCGACCAGCTCGTCCAGATGCCCGAGGAGCTCGTCCGGGGGCAGGTCCAGGGCGGAGAAGTTGTGCACCGCGGTGCGTAGCTGGCCCATCGTGGCCGCGGCATGCAGTCCGTGCCCCACCACGTCGCCGACGACCAAGGCGACCCGGGCGCCGGGCAGGGGGATCACGTCGAACCAGTCGCCCCCCACGCCTTCCAGGGCGGGCAGATAGCGGTGGGCCACTTCCACGGCCGAGTGGTCGGGCAGGGAGCTGGGCAGCAGACTCCGCTGGAGTGTCTCGGCCAGAGTGTGCTCGCGGGTGTAGCGGCGGGCGTTGTCGACGGCGACCGCGGCCCGGGCGGCCAGTTCTTCGGCGAACGCCAGATCCTCCTCGCCGAAGGGAACAGCGTCCGAGCGCCAGAAGCTCGCCATGCCCAGCACCGCACCGCGGGCCTGGAGCGGCACGGTGATCAGGGAGTGGAAGCCGAGGTTCAGCAGGTGTCGGGCGCGTTCGGGGTCCTGGGCGGTCATCCACTCACTGGACGCGGTCAGGTCGGCGTCCAGGACCGCACGGCCGCGCTCGGCGCTGACGGCCACGGGCGAGGTGGGGACGAAGTGGATCAGCTCCCCCACCGGGTAGAGAGACCGGGCGCCGTCGACGCCGTGCACCGCCACCCGGCGCATCTCGGGGCCGGGGCCGGCCGGCACCGCACCCCGCAGGATCGGATCCAGCAGATCGACCGTCGCGGCGTCGGCGAACCGGGGGACCGCCACCTCGGCCAGTTCCTGCGCGGTGCGCACCACGTCCAGCGTGGTGCCGATCCGTATCCCCGCCTCGTACAGCAGCCCCAGCCGCTCCCGGGCCACCTCCGCCCGGCCCGCCAGTGCACGCAGCTCCGTCGTGTCACGCAACGTGACGACGCTGCCCTCGGGGCGGTTGCCGGGATCGACCGGCCGTATGTTGACCGCCAGCAGCCGGTCGCCCGCCAGGTGCACCACATCCGTCACCGTCCGGCCCGAGCCCAGCAACTCGGCGGTGTCCGCCGCCAGACCGAGCTCGGTGACACGGCGCTCCTCGGCGTCCGCGGGCAGGTCCAGCAGTCGCCGCGCCTCGTCGTTGGCGAGCAGCAGCCGGGCGTCACCGCCGATGATCACTACGCCTTCCCGTACCGCGTGCAGCACCGCGTCATGGTGCTCGTACATCCGGGTCATCCCGGACGGATCCAGCGCGCGGGTCTGCCGCCGCAGCCGCCAGGAGACGAGCGCCGTGCCGATCGCGGCCACCGCGAGTGCCGCGCCGGCGAAACCCAGAAGCTGCGGAAGCTGGTCCTGCACCACGTCGTCCACGCTGGCGACGGTGACCCCGACCGACACGAAGCCGACGATGGTGGTCCTGTTGGTGTCGTAGACCGGAACGGTCGTGTCCACGGCAAGGCCCAGGCTGCCCTCGAACGTCTTGGTGAAGGGACGGTCGGCGGCGCCGCCCTCGCGCAGGGCGAAGATGTGCTTGCCGATCAGCTTCGGGTCGGGGTGGGTCCAGCGAAAGCCCTGAGGGTCGAACGCGACCACGTAGTCGACCCCGGTGTTCCTCCGGGTGTCCTCCGCGCGCGGCTGCAGAAGCTTGGTGGGATCGCCGGACTTCATGGCGGCCAGCGTCCCCGGGGCGCGCGCGAAGGACTGCGCGACGCCCATCGACAACTGCCGGGCCTCCTGCATGTTGGAGTTCCGGGCCTGCACCACGAGAGCCCCTCCCGCAGCGGCGGCGAACAGCACCATGATCACGAGCTGGAGCAGAAACACCTGGCCGGCGACGCTGCGCACCCTGGGCAGGGCGCGCCGGCGTCTCCCAGGAGGCCGGACGCCAGGCTCCGGATCCGGCTGCGGGTCGGGCTCCGCGACCCGTTGCGAGGCGGACCGAGGGGGCCCTCCGCTGTGCGCGGGGGGCCGGACGGCCGAGAGCCGACCAAGGTGCCTGGCCATACGGACTCTTTACCATGCGTGTTCATATACGGCCATATGGCTGGGTTCAGTCGGTCAGCTCCGCACCCACTTCTGCCAGCGCCTGGTCACGGCGTTCCCGTTCTCCAGCCACCACGCGATGTCCAGGTCGAAGCCCGACAACAGGTGCCCAGGCGTGCTCGCCAGGTTCACGGCGGTGGATTCGGTGAGAAATCCGTAGGCGGCGGGCACCACAGGCCCTTCGGGGTATATCCGGGCCGAATAGGCCTGCACCTCGGGCCGCAGCGCGAAATCGATGAGCCGATAGGCGGCGTCGGGATTGGCGGCGCCCTTGGGAATTCCGTAGCCGTTGCTCTGCCTGCGGGCACCGTTCCACTCGTACGCCAGCGGAGATCCGCCCTTGATCATGCTCTGGACGCGGCCGGCCCAGCTACTGGAGGCCACGACCCGGTTGCGATCCAGCAGCTCACCCGGTTCGGCGCCGTACTCCCAGAACGTCCGCACCGAGTCCTTGATCTCGTCGAGGACCTTGAAGGCACGGTTCACGTCGAGCGGGTAAAGCCTGTCGAGCGGCACTCCGTCGGCGAGCAGGGCGAACTCCAGCTCCGGCCAGTCCACCGTGCCCTGGAGTGCCCGGCTGCCCGAGAAGGTGCCGAGGTTCCAGAAGTCCGCCCATGACTCGGGCTTCCTGCCGCCGAAGGCGTCCGCGCCATAGGCGAGGACGCTGGCCCAGTAGCTCTTGCCCACACCGTTGGGGGTGAGCAGGGACTCGGCGATTCCCGTGTCCTTGGTGTTCTTCAACCGGCCGTAGTCCAGTTCCTCGGAGGCGCCCTCGTGCTCGAAGCGCACCAGATTGGACATGTCGATGTCCATGACGTCGAACCGCGGACGGCCTTCCTTGATCTGGGCGAGGATCTGGGTGTTCGAAAAGTTCACCACCTTGATCCGGACGCCGGTTTCCTTGGTGAACGGGTCGTAGATCGCTTTGCGGTTCGCCTCGCCATAAGACCCGCCGAAATCACGGACCACGAGCAACTTGCTGCTCTTGGTGGAGCTCCGGTCGGCGCGGCCGTCGCACGCGGTGACCGATGCGGCAGCCACACCGGCTGCGATTCCGCCGATTCCGCCAAGGAAGGCCCTGCGGTCGATCTCGACGTCTCCCACCGGCTGCCTCCACAGTGTCTTCTGCGTGATCCGTGACGGAGGGTGATTCCTGGCCGGTCCTGCTTCGTACTTCAGTCGTTCTTATCAGGAAAAGTCCTATCCATATAGGAGTGGGGGAGCGGCGATTCCGCAGACAGTGGCTGCTGGACCGCGGCTGGAGCGGCTGTGCGAGCCGTCATCGAGGGCCCCGGCCACGAAAACACCGTGACCGGAGCCCCAGGATCAGCTACCGAGGAAGGTGCCGGCCCGCCGCTAGTTCCGGTACCGGAACACGATCCGGCCGCGCGTCAGGTCGTACGGCGGGAGCTCCACCAGCACCCGGTCTTCCAGCATGATCTTGATGTAGTTCTTGCGGATCTTCCCGCTGATGTGCGCGAGCACCTGGTGGCCGTTCTCGAGCTCCACGGTGAACATGGCGCTGCGCAGGCACTCGACGACCTTGCCCTCGACTTCGATGACGTTCTTGTTCTTCGTCATCGCACCAGCTCCAGGTTGCTGCTCAGCGGCCGGGCGCCGATGCCCTCGAACAGTGCCGAGGCCGCTTGATTGGACTCTTGGACTTCGGTCCAGGCTTCGGCGGCCCCGGAGCGGTGCAGCGTCCCCAGTGCGTGGGCCAGCAGCGCCCGCGCGATGCCGCGGCGCTGCTCGCCGGCCCGGACCGCGACCAGCCCGATGCGCGGCCGGTTCACCCTCACCACCCGGATCAGACCCAGGTAGCGGTCCGGTGCCGCGGCCACCGCGTACTTCGACGGGTCGACGATGGTGTCGCCCTCGGGGCGGGGAACCACCTCCGCGGGCATCGAGTGCCACCCGACGGTCGCCTCGACTTCATCACGGATCGCGCGGTCCACCGCCCGCAGCAGACTCTCGTCCGCCTGACCGGCGGGCACGATCGTCACGCCCGAAGGCGGCAGGACCGCTTTGAGCCCTGTGACCCGCGGGTCGGTCGGCACGACGTACTCCCACTCGCGGCGCCGGATCGTGAAACCGGCCCGCCGCCAGCCGGCCGTCAGCTCGACGTCGGCTTCGTCGACCACCGTGTGCAGCGGCGCCGGCAGTTCCGTCAGCATCGCCTCGGCGAGCAGGTCGAAAGTGGCGTCGTGCCAGGCGTCGATGCTGACGAACAAGCGTCCGTCGGGCCGGTGTGCCGCATGCCCGCGGCCGACGACCAAGTCGTCTTCCAGTGCATGCCATTGCCTGTCCGCGACGCGCGTGATCATCACCGCGTTCTCGCTCAGGCCAGATGTGAAGGGCTTCGTGTCCATCGGAGTCTCCTTCCAGGAGAGCCTCGATCTCAGGCGCTCCTGGCGACACCGAACGTCAGCCGCCGGACCGTGACGGGTTGAGGGAGCACCCACGGGTAACTGTGTTCACGGGGCTCACCTCCATACGACGATTTCACGGTCCAGCAGGAAAGTAGCAGTGGGGCGTTGTCTCGCTCAAAGCCTTTTTCAGGTGACGGCCAGAGGGTGTTGTCGGACAGCGCCAGCGCCTTCGCCTGCGATCGCCTGGGGTCGGCGGGCATGTCACAGCAGGGCCGCAGCGTCGTCCAGAAGGCATGGAAGGCGTTTGCCGGCCACGACCCTGACCGAATCTCCACGGTATTCACCGAGGACGCCGAGTGGTTCGCGCCGCCAGGAAACGCTTCGTTTTCGAGCTCAGGGACGAGCCGATCCACCAGGTGCGCGAGTACATGGACACGGCCCGCGGGCACCGCATGATCTTCGGCGGAATGAGTTCAGGCTGAACGACGTCAGGTCGGACATGCCGGGGGTATTGACGCCTCCGATTGCTCGCCCTTAGCGTCTGCCCGGCTCTACGAACGGTGTCTGATATATCGAACGGCCAAGTGTCCGGCGGGAGTTGGGCCACGGGCGCCTTCTGTAGTCCAGCTCCGCAATCCAGTTCCGCATCCCGTTCCACCCGAGCAGGAGATGCACATGTCCACGGTTCTCAGCAGGCTGACGACGCTGGTGGTCGCCGTCTGCCTGGTCCTCACGGGCCAGGCCCTGACCAGACCCGACCAGGCGAGCGCCGCCGAGCCGGGCTATCTGATGACGCACTTCATCGGGGAGGGGGCCGCCGGTCAGCAGATCTACTTCTCGCACAGCGCCGATGGCCTGCACTGGAGCGACCTCAACGGCGGCGGGACGACCCTGCGCTCCACGGTCGGCACGCGCGGGGTGCGCGACCCCTCACTGGTCCGCTCACCGGACGGCGGCAAGTACTGGATCATCGCGACCGACCTGTGCATCGGCTGCGGGCAGTCGTGGGAGGATTCCACATCCAACGGCAGCCGCAACCTCGTGGTGTGGGAGTCGACGGACCTGGTCACCTGGTCGCAGCCCTGGCTGCTGAACGTCGCCGGGGCGATCCCCGACGGGCGCAACGCCTGGGCGCCGGAAGCGATCTGGGACCCGGAGACCAAGGACTACGTCCTGTACTGGGCGACGAACGCGACGCTCAACGGCGTACTGAAGCACCGCATCTACTACGCCCGCACCACCAATTTCCGCACCATCAGCACCCCGCAGCTGTACATCGACCGCCCCGGCACGCAGGGCATCATCGACACCCAGATCGTCGAGGCGCCGGCGGGCACCGGCGCCTACCGCTATGTGCGGGCCTCCGGCGACGGCCAGATCACCCTCGAAGGCAGTAACTCGATCCTCGGGACCTGGACCACCATCGGCAACCTCTCCGGCATCGGCCTCACCGGCTCACAGGTCGAGGGCCCGATGTGGATGAAGTTCCGGGACCGCGAAGAGTGGGCCCTCTACCTCGACCAGTACGCCACGGGCCGCGGCTACATGCCCGTCCTGACGAGCAACCCGTCCGCCTCCGGCACGTACCACCTGCCGGCCTCGGGCAGTTACGCCATGGGCGGGACCAAGAAGCGCCACGGCGCGATCCTCGACCTGACGGCCGCAGAGGAGAGTCGCGTCCTGACCCGCTGGGCCGACACCCCGGTCGATCGGCTCCAGTCGTACAACTACCAGGACAGGTACATCCGGCACTCGAACTTCGACGTGCGCGTCGACCCGAACGTCAGCCCCGCCCAGGACGCCCAGTTCCGGCTGCGGCCGGGCCTCGCGGGAACCGGCACCGTCTCCTTCGAGTCGGCGAACTTCCCCGGGTACTACCTGCGCCAGGACGGAACCGACTTCCAGCTGGTCCACAACGACGGCACCGCCGCGTTCGCCGCAGACGCCACATTCCGCCGGATCGCCGGTCTCGCCGACTCGACCTGGTCGTCGTTCCAGTCGTACAACCACCCCGACCGGTACATCCGCCACTTCGGGTTCCAGCTGAAGCTCGCCCCGATCACCACCACGACGGGACGCGGCGACGCCACGTTCAAGGTCGTCCAGTGACGCCTTCGAGTCATCGGCCCAGAAAAGTCTTGAGCTTGAGAAGGAGTGCGATGAGCAACCGCATTCGGTTGGCCACAGGCCTTCTGCTGGCCGTCATGGCGAGCGGGGCGGCAGTCGGTCATGCCTCGGCGACCGGCACCTCCCCGGCGAACCGTGCGACGACGGCCAGTGCGCAGATCCTCAAGAGCGGCCCGCGTGAAGGGCCGCTATACGGTGCCGAGTGCTCCGAACGGGCCACGGCCTGGACGGAGAAGACCGGGGTCTTCCACTTCTGCAAGTACAAGGACGGTTCGGACGCTCTGGCGCAGGGCTGGTGGGTCTGGGAGTACTGAGGCTCTTCTCGGTCCATATGTGGTCTCTGAGGAGCTACTCGGAGCAGACCGATACCGAGCCGGAGAGCACGCCCTTCCGTGTCTGGGTCAGCAGTGTCGGAGCCTCGAGCTGACCGGTTGTGTCCGTCCGTGCGGACGAGCCGGGGAGCTCCAAGAGGAGCCGCCCGGCGGCATCGTCGATGAGTCAGTCGCCCGGCGTGAGGCCCAGCGTGTCGAGCACCCCGTACACCCCGAGGAAGAGAATCGCCGCGCTGCTGAGGACGAGGGCGGCGGTCATCCAGGGGTTGGCGCGGAAGCGGGGCGGGACGCCGGTGTAGCGCAGGCGCCAGACCGCGATCACCACGGCGAGGAGGAAGATGCCGCCGCCGATGCCGCCGATCTGCACCATCAGGACCGGGGACTGGACCCACAGGAAGAAGCACATCCACACCGGCGGCAGGCACCAGGTGAGGATCCGGATGGTCCGGGTGCGGACGCGCAAGTCGTTCCAGTCGATCGCGCCGAGCAGACCGAGGGTGTTGGTCCACAGCCGCGGAACGCTGGCCGACGAGGCGACGGTGACCGAGAAGAGCACGGAGATCGCGCCGCCGAGGAAGAGGTACTCGGCCCAGGGCCCGAGCGTGTCGGTGTAGCTGTGCGACAGCGTGGTGATCATGTCGTTGCCCTCGGGCACCAGGCCCTGCGGATGCAGCACGGAGGCGCCGATCACGTAGAAGGACAAGGTGCAGATGGTGCACACGAACCAGGCGACGCCCACATCGAGCCGCATGACCTTGAGCCAGCCCTCGGCACGCCGGGCGCGCTGCTCGGTCCCGTCGTCGGGGCCGGTCCAGCGGGCGTAGCCCTTCTCGAGGCACCAGTAGGTGTAGGTCGTCATCTCGTCGGCGCCGACGCCGGTGATGCCGAACATCGCGAGGGCGATGCCGACCGTGCCGGCCGGGATCTGGAAGCTGAGCCCGTCGGCGAGCTGTTCGGTGCCGTACCCGAAGGCGGTGAGCGGCAGGGCGAGTGCCAGGCCTACGGTGATCACTGTCTTGAGGGTGATGCCGATGACCTCGACCCGCTCGACGACGTGGTACTTGCCCGTCTGGAGGATGAGGACGGCGGCGGCGGTGACGATCACGGCCCAGATCGTGAGGGATGTGCCGCTCAGCGACTTGCCGTGGATCGGGAAGAGGATGGAACAGGCGGCCGCGGTGCCGCCGATGATGCCACCGCGCTGGAACATCTTGGCGAAGTCCATGCCGATCCACAGCCAGTTGATCCAGCTGAGGCGGCCGATGCGGGGCCCGACGTCGCGGAAGCCGTCCAGCGCGGGGCGGCCGTTGAGGATGGTCCAGCGGGCCAGCTCCATCTGCACCCAGACCTTGACCGCGGTGGAGATGATCACGAGCCACAGCAGGGCGAAGCCCGCCTTCGCACCGAGCGAGGTGGTGGTGATCAGTTCACCGGAGCCGACGACCGCGGCGGACAGGATGAGCCCGGGACCGAGGTGGCGCAGGCGGCCGCGAAAGCGGTCGGGGGCCGGGCGGGCGTCTTCGGCGCGCAGCGCGTACGGGTCGGGCTGCGCGGGGGGCGGCGCCGCGGCGGCGCCGTCGGTCGACGTGATGGCCATGTCAGGTCCTAGGGGATCTTCCGGCGTCGTCACCGGTATCCGGTATGGGGACAGATGTGTGTCGTGATGCCTGGTGGGGGAGCGGGTGGTTGGGGGTCGGCCGGCCCTGGAGGTGACGGGGCTCAGCGGGCCTGGTGGTGCGGCGCTTCGCCTGCCAGTACGCGGACGACGTCCTCGGCCACCATCGCGCCCATGGCCTGATTGGCCTCCGGGGTGCAGGCGGCCATGTGCGAGGTGAGGAGGGTGCGGGGCGCCTCGCGCAGGGGGTGGTCGGCGGGCAGGGGCTCGGTGCTGAAGGCGTCGAGAGCCGCGGCCCCGAGGTGCCCGGAACGCAGCAGGGCGGCGAGGGCGCTCTCGTCGACGATGCCTCCGCGCGCCGCGTTGACCAGGATCGCGCCCGGCCGCATCGCCGCGAGCCGGGCACTGTCCAGCAGCGGTGTGCCGGACGGGTCGGGCGGGGTGTGCAGGCTGACGGCGTCGGCGCGGGCCAGCAGGTCGTCGAGGCCGGTCGGTTCGGCACCGTGCGTGCGGACGTCGTCGCCGGGGACGTACGGGTCGTGCGCGAGTACGTGCATCCCGAAGGCGCGGGCGTAGCCGGCGAGCAGACGCCCGATGCGGCCGAAGCCGACGATGCCGAGTGTCTTGCCGTGCAGTTCGGGGCCGAAGAGCTTCGGCCAGCCGCCCGACTCCACCGCGGTGTGCGAGGCGGTAAGGGAACGCGTCGCCGACAGGAGCAGACCGAAGCTGTACTCGGCCACCGCACGGGAGTTGCTGCCCGGGGCGCACACGACCGGTATGCCGCGGGCGTGGGCGGCGGCCACGTCGATGGTGTCCACGCCGACACCGTGCTTGGCGATCACCTTGAGGCGGGGTGCGGCGTCCAGGACCTCGGCGGTGATCGGGTCCATGCCGACGATCAAGGCATCCGCTTCGGCCGCGTGGGAGAAGAGTTCAGCCGTGGGCAGGGCCGCGTCGGCGCACGGGCGGAGCGGGCCTGCCCCGGACTCCTCGAGGATCTGCCAGGGGAGCGCCGAATGCCGCGCGAAGGTGGGCGTCGTGATGAGCGTGGTCGGCATCAGCGCGCTCCGCCGCGCGCCGCGTCGAGGTGGGACGTGGCGATCTGCTGCAGGTGGACGACGTCGGCCGCGATCGAGGCGAAGGTGTAGCCCTGGGCGAGGCGGTGGGCGGCGTTTGTGCCGTCGGGGTTGTGGATGCCGGCGGCGATGCCTGCTGCTTCGGCGGCTTTGCTGATGCGGGTCAGTGCTTGGTCGAACTCCTGCTG
>NZ_JBHUQX010000261.1:0-13602 GCF_042674225.1 Streptomyces sp. NPDC056948 | reverse complement strand
CACCTGAGGTGGACCGGCTCTTCAGCGAACCAGCAGTGGCCGCGCGCTAGCTGAGCGTCAGCGCGAGACCTTGCCGGCCTTGATGCACGAGGTGCAAGCGTTCACGCGCTTCGGCGTCCCGCCCACCACGGTACGCACACGCTGGATGTTCGGGTTCCAGCGGCGGGGCGTACGGCGGTGCGAGTGCGAGATGTTGTTGCCGAAGCCCGGCCCCTTGCCGCAGACGTCGCAGTTGGCAGCCACGGGTCACTCCAAAGACTTCAGATGCACTTACGGTTAATCCCGGCATGCCGGGATCGAGATCTCGAGGCTCAAGGAGCCGTCCGATCTGAGTGGCTTTGCCAGGGGGAGGCCCGATCGAGATCGGGCAACCGGAGCAGCATACAACGGCTGCGCCCGTAGAACGAAACTAGCATGGCTGCTCAGGGGTCGGCCCCGGCCCACTGCTGGTTCGGACCGCCCCGGAGACTACGCTGCGTGCCACGTCCAGCAGCTAAGGGAGGCGCGGTGGCGCAGGTGCCGCAGACATTCTTCGATGCTCTCGCGGTGCGCACCTGGTGTGGTCTCGCTCTCGAGACGCTGGGGCGGGCGCGTGAGGAGATCGACGCGATCAATGTCTACCCCGTGGCGGACGGGGACACCGGCACGAACCTGTACCTGACCGTGGAGTCCGCGGTCGCGGCGGTCGAGGCGGTGTTCGCGGGTCATGCGGCGGGGTCGGGTCCCGAAGGGCCGACGTTCGCCGACGCCGCCCGGGCGATGGCGCACGGGGCGCTCATCGGTGCCCGCGGCAACTCCGGGACGATCCTCGCCCAGCTACTGCGCGGCATGGCCCAGGTGCTGGCCGACGACGAGGCCGCCCACGCCGACGGCCCGGGCCTGCGGCTCGCCCTGCGGCACGCGGCCGACTCCGCCCGCCAGGCCGTGGCCCACCCCGTCGAGGGCACCGTCCTCACGGTCGCCTCGGCCGCCGCCGACGCCGCCGACGGTGCCGAGGGCGACTGCGGGAAGGTGGCCCGCGCGGCCTACGAGGGAGCGCGCACGGCCCTCGCCGCGACCCCTGGCCAGTTGCCCGTCCTGGAACGCGCCGGGGTGGTCGACGCCGGTGGGCGAGGGTTGGTGGCGGTGCTCGGGGCGCTGGTGGAGACGTTCACGGGGGAGATGCCGCGGGCGGTGGCGGGCGCGGTGCGGATGAGTGCGGGGACGGAGGGCGCGGCTGCTGCTGGTGCTGCGAGCGTGCCAGGGGCCAGGGCGTCCGGGGGAGGGGTGACTGAGGGCCTGGTCGGGGCGCACCTCGGCCCGGACGAGGATCTCCACGAGTGCGCCGACAGCACCGCCGCGGCGCACCAGGACGGACCCGCCTTCGAGGTGATCTACCTCCTGGAGGCCGAGGACGCGTCCGTGGCGCGGTTGCGGGAGCGGCTCGACGCCCTCGGGGACTCCCTCGTCGTGGTCGGCGGTGACGGGCTGTGGAACGTCCATGTCCATGTCGACGACGCGGGCGCCGCCGTCGAGGCCGGCATCGAGGCCGGGCGGCCCTACCGGATCCGCATCACGCACTTCGGCGCCGGCGATGTGCACACCACGGGCGCCGAGCGCCCGCCCCGGGAGCGCGCCCAGCGCGCCGTCGTGGCCGTCGTGCCCGGTGAGGGCCTGGCCGGGCTGTACACCGAGGCCGGCGCGACCACCGTGCTCGCCCGCCCCGGGGAGCCGCCCGCGAGCGGCGAGCTCGTACAGGCCCTACGGCGGGCCCACGCGCGCGAGGTCGTGCTGCTGCCCAACGACGCCGAACTGCGCCACACCGCCGCCGCGGCGGCCGAGCAGGCCCGCACGGAGGGCATCCGCGTGGCCCTCATCCCGACCCGCTCGGCGGTCCAGGGCATCGCCGCGCTGGCCGTGCACGAGCCGGAGCGCCGCTTCGACGAGGACGTCGTGTCGATGACCTCGGCGGCCGGCGCGACCCGCTACGCCGAGGTGACCGTCGCCGAACGCCAGTCCTGGACGATGGCCGGCATCTGCCAGGCCGGCGACGTCCTCGGCCTGATCGACGGCGACGTGGCCGTGATCGGCGCGGACATCGCGGCCACCGCCGAGACCGTCCTGGACCGGATGCTCGCGGCCGGGGGCGAGATGGTCACCCTGGTGCTCGGCGACGACGCCCCCGAGGCGATCGCCGAGCACCTGGAGGGCCGGGTCCGCGAGGGGTACCTCGCCGTCGACACGGTCGTGTACCGGGGCGGACGGCAAGGGGCCCTGCTCCTCATCGGCGTGGAGTAGGACCGGAACTCACCCCTGCCGCTCCGCCAAGGACTGGAGCATGTGTCCGGCCTCCGCCCGCCGGGCCCGCACCTCCTGGCCCTCGACGGCCTCCGTGTCGTCGAAGCCGTCGTGTCCCTCGTACGCCGCCAGCACCGCACGCGCGCGTGCCACGGCTTCGGCGGGGCGGCCCAGGTCGGCCTCCAGCCAGCCCGCGGCCAGCTCGGCGCCGGTGCGGCTGTGCAGGGCGTCGTCCCCGAGGGCGGTGAACACCTCGACCGACCGGACCACTTGGGACAGGGCCTCCTCGATCACGGCCCGGGCCGAGGGGGCGTCGGCGCCTTCGGAGACGGAGCGTGCCAGCAGGTCGCCGAACTGCCGGTGGGTGTGGCCGAGTTCGGCTTCGAGCCGGAGCCGGGACTCCTCGTCGGCGGCCGTGTCCCGCGCCGCCTCGCACGCCCGGACCGCACTCGCCATCAGGCCGCGTGCCTCCTCCAGCCCGTCCCGCGCGTGCAACGCCAGCCAGGCGCGGGCGCGCAGGGAGCGGACCAGCCCGTGGGTGTTGCCGAGTTCGCGCCACAGGTCGCCCGCGCGCGTGTAGGCCCGGTCCGCCTCGGCGGCCAGCCCGGCCTGCCCGAGCGACTCACCGGCCAGGTGGGCGAGGGTGGCGTGGTCGTGCTGCTCGGGCCAGTGCCGGGCGATCTCGGCTGCCCGCAGACGCCGTTCGGCCGCCGCGCGGTGCTCGCCGAGTTCGCTCAGGCAGTCGCCGAGCCACCACTGCGTCTGCACGACCGCCCCGTCGCCGTGCGTCTCGGCGGTCAGATCCGGCAGCGCCGACTCCAGCACCTCGGCGGCCTCGGCCCACCGCCCCTGCCGCAGCAGGAACCCGCCGAGCTGCTGCCGTGCCCAGGCACCCAGCGTCGCGCTCTCGCCCGCCTCGTCGGCCCAGTGCGCGGCCTGCAGGGCGTGCCCGGCGGCCTCCACGGCCTCGCCCCGGCCGCCGACCACCTCGGCGAGCTGGAGGTGCAGCTGGGCCCGGCCGGGCGCCTCCAGATGCGGCCCGCCGTGCTCCAGGGCCGCCCGCAGCGCCCGCTCCGCCTCCGCCATGTCGTCGAGGTGGTGGGCCAGGGAGGCCAGCCGGGCCTCGTACTCCACCGCGTACCAGGGGAGCCCTGCCGCGACGAACGCCGCCGCGCCCCGCGCGAACAGCTCCGCGGCCGACTTCAGATCCCCGGCCAGTCCCGCCAGCTCGGCGAGCATCGCCTGCGCCTCGGCGGCCCGCGCGGCCAGCCGTACGTCCTCATCGGTCCGCCCGTCGACGAGCGCCAGGACTCCCCGGACGGCGGCTTCGGCCTCGGTGAGCACCGCCTCCGTCCCGGGACCCTCGGCCTCGTGCGCCCGGCGCATCAGGATCCGGGCCCGTCCCATCACGACGGACACCGTCTGCCGCAGGCCCGTGCCACCGGCGGCGTGCAGCGCGAGGATCTCGTCGTACGGGCCGGCCACGGCCGCGACCGCCTCGGCCACCTCGCCCCCGAGAGCGCGTACGTAGGCCGCACGCGCGCGTGCCGCCAGGGCCTCGCCCGGGTCGTCCGCCGCCGCGTACAGCCCGGCGGCCCGCTCGAAGAGCGCGGCGCCCTCGGGGCCGAGGCCCATCGCCTCGTGGTCCGCGATCTCGGCCCGGTCGCGCGGGTCCAGCTCGACGCCCTCCGCGGCCCCGGCGACCGCCGCCCATGCCTCCACGGCGCCCGGCCGCAGGGTGTCCGACAGCCGCCGTGCCTCGGCCAGCAGGGCGGACAGCTCCGGCTGCCCGGTGACTACGGTCGTCACGGCCGGGGGAGCGGGCGCAGGGACCGGCCGCACCGACCGCACCCCCAGCGGCAGCCGCTCCACCAGGGGCTGTCGCGCCATACGCGCGCGGGCCCGCTCGCTGACGTACGCCGTGCCGTTGCGCTCGTCGAAGCGCGCCGCCAGGGCCAGGGTCTCCGCACGCGCGTGCGCGGCCAGTTCCCGGGCGGTCCACTCCCGGCCGGACGGTCCCGGCACCTGCCGGTCGCCAAGACCGAGTCCGGTCAGCCGGTCCATGAGCAGGGCCACCACGCTCATGAAGTCCAGCTTGCTCTGCGGCTGCCCGTCGTCCGTGAAGTACGCGGGCCGCTCCGCGAGCAGTTCCAGACCGCGCGCCTCGTTGCCGGTCAGCGCGCAGAACTCCACGTGCTCCGCGTACGCGCCACGCATGCTCTCCATGGGCCGTACGAGCCGGAAGCCCCGCAGATGGTGCGCGCGTGCCTCGTCGAGGCGGCCCAGCCGCAGCAGCGGCACCAGGGAGGAGGCGAGGGCCGTGTGCGGCTCGTGGGCGCAGGAGTACTCGCCCTCCAGCACCGGCCGCCACAGCTCCACGGCCTCCGCGTCCCGGCCCTGCTCCGCCTGCCACCAGCCCTGCCCGTGCAGCTCGCACGCGTGGCAGTCGGCCATGCTGTCCCGGTCGGCGGCCAGCCACGCGGCGTACGCCCGCTCGGCCCGCGCGATGTCCCCGACATGGGCGGCCACGCTGTGCTCGGCGCTGCGCACGGCCCGCTCCGAGTGCCCGGCGAGCCGGTAGCGGTGCTCCATCTCGCCGAGCCACTTCTCGATCGACGCGAGCGGGATGTGCGGCTGGTCGAGCATGCCGGACGACACCCACTTGAAGACCCAGTGCAGCGCGTGGGTCTCGTACTCGTCGAAGTCCTCGGGGTGTTCGTCCCACATGCGCAGCAGGCGCGAGAAGGGGACGAACATCTTCCCCTTCTCGGAGCTGTAGTTGTAGACCTTCAGCTGGTGCCCGAGCGCCTCGATCACGGCGAGCGGGATGTTCAGCTTCTCGGCCGCCGTCAGTAGCTCCTCCGCGCGCGCGTTGCGGGCAGGCCCCTCCGGCTCCTCGGAGTTCTCCGCCATCGCCCGGCGCAGCGCGTCGAAGTCGGTGATCTCACTCATGCCTGACCGTCCTCGCTGTGCGTGGCCCACTCCAGGAGGCCGATGAACGCGCGGTTGAGCAGCGCCGAGTCGGCGGGCCGCAGCGGCCGCTGCGCCATCAGCAGGGCCTGCCCGTACAACGACTCCGTCGCCGTGCCGATCAGCTCCGGGTCGTGCAGCGTGCTGATCCGCCGGACCAGCGGATTGAGGTGGTTGAGCACCAGACGCGCGCGTGGAGCACTGCCGCGCAGCGAGCCGAGGATGCCCGCCCACAGGTCGTCGGCCTGCGCCTCGGCATCGGCCCGGGCCTGTTCGTGCCGGGCGTCCCGGTCGTCGAGGTGCAGCGCGGGTACCGAGAGCGGGTGGAAGGCCCGCAGCACCACATCGCAGCCCAGCGGGTCGAGCCGGGCCCGCGCCGCCGCCAGGAAGCCCGAAAGGGCCAGCTCCTCGGCCGGGTCGACGGCGTCCAGATGGGCGGTCACCGTGTCCGAGTCCAGCTCCGCGACCACGGTCCCCGGCCGCACCGACGGCAACGCCTCCACCAGCTCGCTGTCGTACGTGTAGCCGCCGTTGATCACGCCGATGCCCTGCGCGGACGCGATCGGCGCGACCTGCCGGTACTCCTCGACGGTCCGCGTGAAGTGCACCACCGGGTGCCGCTGCGCGAACTCCTCCAGGGACAGCCGCCCGTCGGTCGTCTCGAAGGGCAGCCACGGCAGCATCGTGCGCAGCATCTCGGGGTCGTGCCGGGCCAGCGACTTCACACCCAGGTGGTGCACCGACAGGAACGCGGCCAGCCGTTCCGGATCACCGGCCGCCAGGCCCGTCAGCCACCCGCGGATCCTCTCGCCCAGCGCCTCCCGCACGGCGGCCAGGGTCTCGTCCTCGTACAGCGACTCGCGCGAGGCCGTCGGCCGCAGGCTGTCCGTGTCGAGCACGCAGCGCACGAAGAACGCCCAGTCGGGCAGCAGCTGCTCGGCCCGCTCGGTCAGCAGCATGCCCTTGAGATGTACGCGATGCCCCGCGCGCTGGGCCGGGCTGACCGCCGACGGCAGCACATACGCCACCCCGCGGATGCCGGCCAGCGGCACGGCCAGGTCGATCGTGTCCAACGGGGTGAAGCCGAACAGGTCGTGGCAGTGCCGGGCGAGGGCGACGCGGCGGTTGGCAGGGCTCGGATACGAACGGTCCCAGGGCGCCGGGAGGTCCGTGACCGCCTCGTCGCCCACCCGGACGTCGTACGGCAGCAGCGACCCGAAGTCCCGTGCCAGGGCCGCGACCCGCTCGGGCATGAGCCACTCCGCCGCCCCCGCCCGGGCCACCAGATGCACGGTCGTGCCCGGTTCGGGCCGCTCGGCGTCCGGCAGCGTCCGCACGGTGTACGAACCGTCGTCCCGGGCCGTCCACTCCACGGGCGGCGCCCCGGGCGTACGGGCGCTGCGGCTGACCACCCGGATCCGCTCGGCCACGACGAAACAGGCCAGCAGCCCGATGCCGAACTGCCCGAGGAAGTCGGAGCGGGCCTCCTGAAGGCCCTCGGCACGCTTGGAACTGCGCCCGATCGTGGCGAGCAGACTGTGCACGTCCGCCTCGGTGAGCCCCACGCCGGTGTCCTCGACCCGCAGCGTGCCGCCCTGCGCGGTCAACCGCACCCGGGCCGGGGCGTCGGGCTCCGCCGCGCGTCTGGCGGTGATGGCGTCCACCGCGTTCTGCAGGAGCTCGCGCAGATACACCTTGGGACTGGAGTAGAGGTGGTGGGAGAGCAGGTCCACCAGACCACGCAGGTCGACCTGGAACGTATGAGGTGACTGGGGCGAACGGGGTGCCTGGGAAGCCTGTGAGGTCTCGGAATCCATCATCACGGCGCCGATGGGGGGACTCGCGACGGCGCGGGGTCGGGCGGTCCCGGTGGGGCGGTGACCGCGAAGAAGGGCCGGGAGCGCGCCATCCTAAGGCCCGAACCAGCCGTCTGACCAGGGATTTCCGGGACGTATACGGCAACGTCCGCCGCGGCCTCTACGGCATTGTCAGTGGTGTGGTGTGCAATGGATCTCGTGCCCGCACTGGAAGAACCCCTGCAACAACCACTGAAGTCGGTGCTCGGCCCCGCCACCGCGAAGGTGATGGCCGAGCACCTCGGCCTGCTCACCGTCGGCGACCTCCTCCACCATTACCCGCGCAGGTACGAGGAGCGCGGCCAGCTCACCCACCTCGCCGAGCTCCCCATGGACGAGCACGTCACGGTGGTCGCCCAGGTGGCCGACGCCCGCCTGCACACCTTCGCCTCCGCCAAGGCCCCGCGCGGCAAGGGCCAGCGCCTGGAGGTCACCATCACGGACGGCAGCGGCCGCCTCCAACTGGTCTTCTTCGGCCACGGCGTTCACAAGCCCCACAAGGAGCTCCTGCCGGGCACGCGCGCGATGTTCGCGGGCAAGGTCTCCGTCTTCAACCGCCGCCTCCAACTCGCCCACCCGGCCTACGAGTTGCTGCGCGGCAACCCCGATGACCCCGAGGAGTCCGTCGAGACCTGGGCCGGCGCCCTGATCCCGATCTACCCCGCCACCGCCAAGCTGGAGTCCTGGAAGATCGGCAAGGCCCTCCAGACGGTCCTGCCCACGGCCCAGGAGGCCGTCGACCCGCTGCCGGACTCCCTGCGCCAGGGCCGCGGCCTGGTCCCCCTCCCCGAGGCCCTGCTGAAGATCCACCGCCCGCACACCAAGGCGGACATCGAGGACGCCCGCGCCCGCCTCAAGTGGGACGAGGCCTTCGTCCTCCAGGTCGCCCTCGCCCGCCGCCGCCACGCGGACGCCCAACTCCCGGCGGTTCCCCGCAAGCCCACCCCCGAAGGCCTCCTCTCCTCCTTCGACGCCCGCCTTCCCTTCACCCTCACCGACGGCCAGCAGCGGGTCTCCAGGGAGATCTTCGACGACCTGGCCACCGACCACCCGATGCACCGGCTGCTCCAGGGGGAGGTCGGTTCGGGCAAGACGATGGTCGCCCTGCGCGCCATGCTGGCCGTGGTCGACGCCGGCGGGCAGGCCGCCATGCTGGCGCCCACCGAAGTGCTCGCCCAGCAGCACCACAGGTCCGTCGTGGAGATGATGGGCGAGCTGGCCGAGGGCGGCATGCTGGGCGGGGCCGAGCAGGCCACCAAGGTGGTGCTGCTCACCGGGTCCATGGGCGCGGCCGCCCGCCGTCACGCCCTGCTCGACCTCACCACCGGCGAGGCCGGCGTCGTCATCGGCACGCACGCGCTGATCGAGGACAAGGTGCGGTTCCACGACCTGGGCCTGGTCGTGGTCGACGAACAGCACCGCTTCGGCGTCGAGCAGCGCGACGCCCTGCGCGGCAAGGGCAAACAGCCCCCGCACCTCCTGGTCATGACCGCCACGCCCATCCCGCGCACAGTGGCCATGACGGTCTTCGGCGACCTGGAGACCTCCGTCCTCGACCAGCTCCCGGCCGGCCGCTCGCCGATCGCCAGCCATGTCGTCCCGGCCGCCGACAAGCCCCACTTCCTGGCCCGAGCGTGGGAACGGGTCCGGGAGGAAGTGGGCAACGGCCATCAGGCGTACGTCGTCTGCCCGCGCATCGGCGACGAGGAGGACGATCCCAAGAAGTCCGGCAAGAAGAAGTCCCCCGAATCCCCGGAGGACGCCGCCGAGAAGCGCCCGCCCCTCGCCGTCCTCGACGTGGCGGACCAGCTCTCCAAGGGCCCGCTGAGCGGCCTCAAGGTGGAGGTCCTGCACGGCCGTATGCAGCCCGACGACAAGGACGCGGTCATGCGCCGCTTCGCAGCGGGGGAGACCGACGTCCTGGTCGCCACGACGGTCATCGAGGTCGGCGTCAACGTCCCCAACGCCACCGTGATGGTGATCATGGACGCCGACCGCTTCGGCGTCTCCCAGCTCCACCAGCTTCGCGGCCGCGTCGGCCGTGGCTCGGCGCCCGGCCTGTGCCTCCTGGTCAGCGAGATGCCCGAGGCGAGCCCGGCCCGCCAGCGCCTGAACGCCGTCGCCGCCACCCTCGACGGCTTCGAACTCTCCCGCATCGACCTGGAACAACGCCGCGAGGGCGACGTCCTCGGCCAAGCCCAGTCGGGCGCCCGCACCAGCCTCCGGATGCTCGCCGTCATCGAGGACGAGGAGATCATCGCCGAGGCCCGGGAGGAGGCGACGACTGTCGTGGCCAGGGACCCGGAGCTGACGCACCTCCCGGCACTACGGACGGCGCTGGACGCCCTCTTGGACGAGGAGAGGGAGCAGTACTTGGAAAAGGGGTGACGGGTGTTGCACCTAGGGGCGCGGGGAACTGCGCGACCAGCCACAATGAACCTGAACCCGCCCACGACCAAGGACCGAAGATGACCCGCGTGATCGCCGGCGCAGCCGGCGGACGACGCCTGGCCGTACCCCCCGGCACCGGCACCCGCCCCACCTCCGACCGCGCACGCGAAGGCCTCTTCTCCACCTGGCAATCCCTCCTCGGCGGCCCCCTGGACGGCGAACGCGTCCTCGACCTCTACGCCGGCTCCGGCGCCGTAGGCCTGGAGGCCCTCTCCCGCGGCGCAGGCCACACCCTCCTCGTCGAGGCCGACGCGCGAGCGACCCGCACGGTCCGCGAGAACGTGAAGTCCCTCGGCCTCCCCGGCGCCGAGGTCAGATCGGGCAAAGCGGAACAGATCATCCGTACATCGCCCCCCGGCGATCCCTACGACCTCGTCTTCCTCGACCCCCCGTACGCCGTCACGGACGACGATCTTCGCGAGATCCTGCTCACACTCCGTACGGAGGGCTGGCTCGCGGGAGAAGCCCTCGTCACCGTGGAGCGCAGCACCAGAGGCGGTGAATTCCGGTGGCCCGAGGGTTTCGAAGCCCTCCGGGCCCGTCGCTACGGCGAGGGAACGTTTTGGTACGGTCGCGCCGCCTCTACGTGCGAAGACGCACGATGACCGGACCGGAGAGCGAGGGAACACAAGTGCGCCGCGCCGTCTGTCCCGGGTCGTTCGACCCGATCACCAACGGACACCTCGACATCATCTCCCGCGCCTCCAGGCTGTACGACGAGGTCTACGTCGCGGTGATGATCAACCAGGCCAAGAAGGGCCTGTTCGAGATCGAGGAGCGGATCGACCTGATCCGCCGGGTCACCGCCGAATACGGCAACGTCCGTGTCGAAGCCTTCCACGGCCTGCTCGTCGACTTCTGCAAGCAGCGCGACATCCCCGCCATCGTCAAGGGCCTGCGCGCGGTCAGCGACTTCGACTACGAGCTCCAGATGGCCCAGATGAACAACGGCCTCTCGGGCGTGGAGACCCTCTTCATCCCCACCAACCCCACCTACAGCTTCCTGTCGTCCTCCCTGGTCAAGGAGGTCGCGACCTGGGGCGGGGACGTCTCCCACCTGGTCCCGGCGGAGGTCCTCCAGGTGCTCAACGAGCGTCTGCGCAAGGACTGATGGGACTACAGTCGTCCCGTCCGTCTCCAACGCATCTGTAGAGAGTGGCGAGCACACCGTGGACGTGCAGAAGAAGCTCGACGAGATCGTCTCCGCGGTCTCCGGCGCCCGGTCCATGCCCATGTCGGCCTCGTGCGTGGTCAACCGCGCCGAACTGCTCTCGCTGCTGGAAGAGGTGCGCGCGGCGCTGCCCGACTCGCTCGCCCAGGCCCAGGAGCTGATCGGCGGCCGCGAGCAGATGGTCGAGCACGCCCGCCAGGAGGCCGAGCGGATCATCGGGCAGGCGCACGCCGAGCGCGGCTCTCTGATCTCCGACACCGAGGTCGCCCGCCGTTCCCAGGCCGAGGCCGACCGGATCCTCGCCGAGGCCCGCCAGGAGGCCGAGGAGGTCCGCGCCGAGGCCGACGACTACGTCGACTCCAAGCTCGCCAACTTCGAGGTCGTCCTCACCAAGACCCTCGGCTCCGTCGGCCGCGGCCGCGAGAAGCTCCTCGGCACCGGCCCCGGCGTCGACGAGCAGGGCTACGAGGACGAGGACGCCCCCGAGCGCAGCCAGGACCCGGAGACCCTGCGCCGTACCGCCGACGAGTACGTCCACGCCAAGCTGGGCTCCTTCGAGGCGGTCCTCGCCAAGACCCTGGACGCCGTCGGCCGCGGCCGGCAGAAGCTGCACGGCCGTATCGCCAGCGACGACCTCGGCGCCCTCGCCGACGACCTCAGCACGGTCCGGCACTCCAGCGACGCCGACTACCTCGCCGACCTGGCCGCCCTCGCGGAGCAGAAGCCCCCGGCCGAGCAGCCCGCCCAGCAGCAGGACTACGGACAGCCGCAGCCGGCCTACTCCCCCGCCTCCGGCTACGCCCCGGAGGCGGGAGGTGTCCCCCTCCAACAGCAGCCCGACCCCTACGGCGGCGGCTACCAGCAGCAGGCCTACGCGGCCCAGCAGGACCCGTA
This sequence comes from Streptomyces sp. NPDC056948, assembly GCF_042674225.1. Taxonomy (NCBI): domain Bacteria; kingdom Bacillati; phylum Actinomycetota; class Actinomycetes; order Kitasatosporales; family Streptomycetaceae; genus Streptomyces; species Streptomyces sp. NPDC056948. The sequence goes on along the minus strand of NZ_JBHUQX010000261.1, from coordinate 1,983 downwards.
CGGCTACCAGCACGCCGATCCCTACGCCTACCAGGGCTACGACGCCCAGCAGGCCGCGTACGACCCGAACCAGGTCCAGCAGGTCCAGCAGGTCCAGCAAGCCCAGCAGGGGCACCAGGGCCAGCAGGGATACGCCCTGGACGAGACCAGCCTCTTCGACACCGGCATGATCAGCGCCGAGCAGTTGAGGGCCTACGAGCAGGGTCGCGGCAACGGCTGAGCACCGGATTGGGCCGACAGCCAAAGGTCCAGTATCCTGGCTCTTCGGTCGCGCGTACGTCCGCGATCCACGCTGCCCGGAACACCAAAGGGCGGCAACCCTCTCAGCTCGCAAGATCGAAAGCAGGAATGGCTCTGAACGCCCGCCTCGACCACCGCAACCCCCTCGTGTTCGATACGCACGAGCTGGGCCGGCGGCCCGGTGCGCTGCAGCGCCTGACCCGCACGGTCGACGCTCCCAAGGACTTCGGTATCAAGGGAGTCATCGGAGTGCCGGAAGGCGCCCCGGTGGAGCTCGAACTCCGCCTGGAGTCGGTCATGGACGGGGTGCTTGTCACAGGCACCGCCCGTGCCGGGGCCGAGGGGGAGTGCGTAAGGTGTCTGGAGCCGCTTCAGCTCGACGTCGAAGCGGAATTCCAGGAGATGTTCTCGTACCCTGACGCCGACGACCGGGGCCGCGTGACCGCGGACCCGGGCGACGACGCCGAGGACGACGAGGACAGGCTCTTTCTCGAGGACGGCCTGTTCGACCTCGAGTCCGTGCTGCGCGATGCGGTGGTGCTCGCACTGCCGATGCAGCCGGTGTGCCAGGAAGACTGCCCTGGTCTGTGTGCCGAATGCGGTGCGCGACTGGCGGACGACCCGGAGCACCATCACGACGCCGTCGACATCCGTTGGGCGGCATTGCAGGGACTCGCCGGCACCATGAAGGACGGCGAGAAGGACGAGATGAGCGGCGCCGAACCTGGCGTCGACGAGAAGCAGGAGAAGTAGCCGTGGCTGTTCCGAAGCGGAAGATGTCGCGCAGCAACACGCGCCACCGCCGGTCGCAGTGGAAGGCTGCGGTCCCCACCCTGGTTGCGTGCGAGCGCTGCCACGAGCCCAAGCAGCAGCACATCGCGTGCCCGTCTTGCGGCACCTACAACAAGCGCCAGGTCCTCGAGGTCTGAGCGGCTGGTGAGAGGCACTGTGTCCACGCCGAAGAAAAACTCTGCGGACAACCAGGCCTCGTCCCACACGCTGTTGGAAGGGCGGCTCGGGTACAAGCTCGAGTCCGCCCTTCTGGTGCGTGCGCTGACCCACCGTTCCTACGCGTACGAGAACGGCGGTCTGCCGACCAACGAGCGTCTGGAGTTCCTCGGGGACTCCGTCCTCGGCCTCGTGGTCACGGACACGCTGTACCGAACCCACCCCGACCTGCCCGAAGGCCAGCTGGCCAAGCTGCGGGCCGCGGTGGTCAACTCGCGTGCGCTGGCGGAGGTGGGCCGTGGGCTCGACCTGGGCTCCTTCATCCGGCTCGGCCGTGGTGAAGAAGGCACGGGCGGCCGGGACAAGGCGTCCATCCTCGCCGACACCCTTGAAGCGGTGATCGGTGCGGTCTATCTCGACCAGGGACTGGAAATCGCGGCGGAGCTCGTGCACCGCCTGTTCGACCCCCTGATCGAGAAGTCCTCGAACCTCGGAGCCGGCCTGGACTGGAAGACCAGTCTCCAGGAGCTCACCGCGACCGAGGGGCTCGGTGTACCCGAGTACCTGGTCACGGAGACCGGCCCCGACCACGAGAAGACCTTCACTGCTGCCGCCCGCGTCGGAGGCGTCTCGTACGGCACCGGCACCGGCCGCAGCAAGAAGGAGGCGGAGCAGCAGGCCGCCGAGTCCGCCTGGAGGTCCATCCGGGCCGCGGCGGACGAGCGCGCCAAGGAGGCGGCCGCCCAGCCGGCCGCCGACGAGAGCGCAGGCCCCGAGCCGGCATCCGCCTGACCG
>NZ_JBHUQX010000260.1:0-13659 GCF_042674225.1 Streptomyces sp. NPDC056948 | reverse complement strand
GTGCCGCGAGACAGCACGGAGCACCGGCCGACGGCGGACCCACAGCAGCTGCACACCTTGCACCACTGCACGAAGGGGAAGCCATGACAGCGACGACCGACGGAAGCACCGGGGCCCTGCCACCCCGCGCCGCCGCGGCCAGCGAACACGACACCGACATCCCCGCGGCGGCCGGGGTACCAGAAGCCGCCGCACGCGCCGCCCGGCGCGCCACCGACTTCCTGCTCTCCCGCCAGGACGCCGAGGGCTGGTGGAAGGGCGACCTCGAGACCAACGTCACGATGGACGCCGAGGACCTGCTGCTCCGTCAGTTCCTCGGCATCCGCGACGAGAAGACCACCCAGGCCGCGGCCCTCTTCATCCGCGGCGAGCAGCGCGACGACGGCGCCTGGGCCACCTTCTACGGCGGCCCCGGCGAGCTCTCCGCCAGCATCGAGGCCTACGTCGCCCTCCGCCTGGCAGGAGACGCGCCCGACGCGCCCCACATGGCCGCTGCCTCCGCCTGGATCCGCGAGCGGGGCGGCATCGCCGCCGCCCGGGTCTTCACCCGGATCTGGCTCGCGCTGTTCGGCTGGTGGAAGTGGGACGACCTGCCCGAACTCCCGCCGGAACTCATCTGGTTCCCGAAGTGGCTGCCGCTCAACATCTACGACTTCGGCTGCTGGGCCCGGCAGACCATCGTGCCGCTGACGATCGTCTCCGCGAAGCGGCCGGTACGCCCCGCGCCCTTCCCGCTCGACGAGCTGCACACCGACCCGGCCGCCCCGAACCCCGTCAAGCCCCTGGCCCCGATGGCCAGTTGGGACGGCGCCTTCCAGCGGATGGACAAGGGCCTGCACGCCCTGCGGAAGGTCGCCCCGCGCCGGCTGCGCAGAGCCGCCATGAACAGCGCCGCCCGCTGGATCGTCGAACGGCAGGAGAACGACGGCTGCTGGGGCGGAATCCAGCCGCCCGCCGTGTACTCGATCATCGCCCTGCACCTGCTCGGCTACGACCTCCAGCACCCCGTGATGCGGGAGGGCCTGGCGTCCCTGGACCGGTTCGCCGTATGGCGCGAGGACGGGGCCCGGATGATCGAGGCCTGCCAGTCGCCGGTCTGGGACACCTGCCTCGCCGCGATCGCGCTCGCCGACGCCGGACTGCCCGCCGACCACCCCCGGTTGGTGAAGGCCGCGGACTGGATGCTGGGCGAGGAGATCGTCAGACCCGGCGACTGGTCCGTCAAGCGGCCCGGACTGCCGCCCGGCGGCTGGGCGTTCGAGTTCCACAACGACAACTACCCCGACATCGACGACACCGCCGAGGTGATCCTCGCGCTGCGCCGGATCACCCACCACGATCCGGAGCGGATCGACAAGGCCATCGGGCGCGGTCTGCGCTGGACCCTGGGCATGCAGTCGAAGAACGGCGCGTGGGCCGCCTTCGACGTCGACAACACCAGCCCGTTCCCGAACCGGCTGCCGTTCTGCGACTTCGGCGAGGTCATCGACCCGCCCTCCGCCGACGTCACCGCGCACGTCGTCGAGATGCTCGCGGTGGAAGGACTCGCCCACCACCCGCGCACCCGGCGCGGCATCGAGTGGCTGCTGGCCGAACAGGAGCCGGACGGCTCGTGGTTCGGGCGCTGGGGTGTCAACTACGTCTACGGCACCGGATCCGTCGTACCCGCCCTGGTGGCCGCAGGCATCCCCGCCGCGCACCCGGCGATCCGGCGGGCCGTGACCTGGCTGGAGTCCGTCCAGAACGACGACGGCGGCTGGGGCGAGGACCTGCGCTCCTACCACGACGTCAAGGAGTGGAGCGGCAAGGGCGCCTCGACCGCCTCCCAGACGGCGTGGGCGCTGATGGCCCTCCTCGCGGCGGGGAAGCGGGACTCCAAGCCCGTCGAACGCGGCGTCGAATGGCTCGCCGCCACCCAGCGGGCGGACGGCTCCTGGGACGAGCCGTACTTCACAGGGACGGGCTTCCCGTGGGACTTCTCGATCAACTACCACCTCTACCGGCAGGTCTTCCCGCTCACCGCGCTCGGCCGGTACGTCCACGGGGAGCCCTTCGCCGACCGGCACAAGGGGAGCGGTGAGGCCGGGAGGCCGTTCACCGAGGCCAAGGGGAGCTGATGACCGCCCAGCCCGCCCCGGTCCCGCTGCTGATCGCCTGCGCGCTCGGCATCGAGCAGCTCGCCCTGCGCGCGGGCGACCGAGGCGGCGCCGGCGGGCCGGTCACCGTGCTGCGCACCGGCATGGGACCGGCGGCGGCCGAGCGGTCCGTCACCCGGATGCTCGCCGATCCGGCCCAGCGCGACGCCGCCGTCCTGGCCACCGGCTTCTGCGCGGGTCTCGCGCCCGGCATGCACCCCGGCGACCTGGTCGTCGCCGAGGAGACCCGCGACCCGCGTGGCACGACCGCCTGTGTCGGCACCGAGCTGCTGGTCAAGGAGCTGGCCCGGGCCGTACCCGGGCGGACCGTGCACACCGGGCCGCTCACCGGCTCCGACCATGTCGTACGCGGTCCCGAACGGTCCGATCTCCTCGCCACCGGCGCGATCGCGGTCGACATGGAGTCCGCCGTCACGCTCCTGAGCGCCGTGCGCGCGGGCGAGCGCCCGGTTGCGGCCGTCCGGGTGGTCGTGGACGCTCCAGAACATGAACTCGTCCGGATCGGCACGGTGCGCGGTGGAATATCAGCTTTCCGTGTCCTTCGTTCCGTCCTTCCCGTTTTCTTCGAATGGCACCGTTCCTTGCTGCTCCCCAGGAGGTGAGCCAGATGGCCATGCCGCTTCGACAGTCCATCAAGGTCGCTACATATTTGGCTGAACAGAAGCTCCGCCGGCGGGACAAGTTCCCGCTGATCGTCGAGCTGGAGCCGCTGTTCGCCTGCAACCTCAAGTGCGAGGGGTGCGGCAAGATCCAGCACCCGGCCGGAGTGCTCAAGCAGCGGATGCCGGTCGCGCAGGCGGTCGGAGCGGTGCTGGAGTCCGGTGCCCCGATGGTGTCCATCGCCGGTGGCGAGCCGCTGATGCACCCGCAGATCGACGAGATCGTGCGTCAGCTCGTGGCCCGGCGGAAGTACGTTTTCCTGTGCACCAACGCGCTGCTCATGCGCAAGAAGATGGACAAGTTCAAGCCCTCCCCCTATTTCGCCTTCGCGGTGCACATCGACGGGCTGCGCGAGCGGCACGACGAGTCGGTGGCGAAGGAGGGCGTCTTCGACGAGGCCGTGGAGGCCATCAAGGAGGCCAAGCGGCGCGGCTTCCGGGTGACCACCAACTCGACCTTCTTCAACACGGACACCCCGCAGACCATCATCGAGGTGCTGAACTTCCTCAACGACGACCTCAAGGTCGACGAGATGATGATCTCGCCCGCCTATGCCTACGAGAAGGCCCCCGACCAGGAGCACTTCCTCGGCGTGGAGCAGACCCGCGAGCTGTTCAAGAAGGCCTTCGCGGGCGGCAACCGGCGGCGCTGGCGGCTCAACCACTCCCCGCTCTTCCTGGACTTCCTGGAGGGCAAGGTCGACTTCCCGTGCACCGCGTGGGCGATCCCGAACTACTCGCTGTTCGGCTGGCAGCGCCCCTGCTACCTGATGAGCGACGGGTACGTGCCGACGTACCGGGAGCTGGTCGAGGACACCGACTGGGACAAGTACGGCCGCGGCAAGGACCCGCGCTGTGCCAACTGCATGGCGCACTGCGGCTACGAGCCCACCGCCGTGCTCGCCACCATGGGATCGCTGAAGGAGTCCCTGCGCGCCCTGCGCGAGACGGTCTCCGGGAACCGGGAGCAGATGCCATGACCGCCATTTCGCTGGGTGTCCCCGAGGTGCCGGCCCGGCCGATCGCCGAGCGGCGCGTGTCGCGCCGGATCGAGGTCGGTCCGGTGCCGGTCGGGGGCGGGGCCCCGGTGTCGGTGCAGTCGATGACGACGACCCGTACGTCGGACATCGGCGCCACTCTGCAGCAGATCGCCGAACTCACCGCGTCCGGCTGCCAGATCGTCCGGGTCGCCTGCCCGACCCAGGACGACGCGGACGCGCTCGCGACCATCGCGCGCAAGTCGCAGATCCCGGTGATCGCGGACATCCACTTCCAGCCGAAGTACGTGTTCGCGGCCATCGAGGCGGGCTGCGCGGCCGTCCGCGTCAATCCCGGCAACATCAAGCAGTTCGACGACCGGATCAAGGAGATCGCGCAGGCCGCCAAGGACCACGGCACGCCGATCCGGATCGGAGTCAACGCCGGGTCGCTGGACCGGCGGCTGCTCCAGAAGTACGGCAGGGCGACCCCGGAGGCGCTGGTGGAGAGCGCTTTGTGGGAGGCCTCGCTGTTCGAGGAGCACGGCTTCCGGGACATCAAGATCTCCGTCAAGCACAACGACCCGGTCGTGATGATCGAGGCGTACCGGCAGCTCGCCGAGCAGTGCGACTACCCGCTGCACCTGGGGGTGACGGAGGCGGGCCCGGCGTTCCAGGGCACGATCAAGTCCGCGGTCGCGTTCGGCGCCCTGCTGTCCCGGGGCATCGGCGACACGATCCGGGTGTCGCTGTCGGCCCCGCCGGCCGAGGAGGTCAAGGTCGGCATCCAGATCCTGCAGTCCCTGGGCCTCAGGGAGCGCAGGCTGGAGATCGTCTCCTGTCCGTCCTGCGGGCGTGCCCAGGTCGATGTGTACAAGCTCGCCGACGAGGTCACGGCCGGACTCGAGGGCATGGAAGTGCCGCTGCGCGTCGCCGTCATGGGGTGTGTGGTCAACGGACCAGGCGAGGCGCGGGAGGCCGATCTGGGGGTGGCCTCCGGCAACGGCAAGGGGCAGATCTTCGTGAAGGGCGAGGTCATCAAGACCGTCCCCGAGTCGAAGATCGTCGAGACGCTGATCGAAGAGGCGATGAAGATCGCCGAGCAGATGGAGCAGGACGGCACGGGGCCGGGGGAGCCGGCCGTCACCGTGAGCTGAACAGCACGGAACCGAAGGGGGCCCGACGTGACGATTCTGGAGAGCATCCGGGGACCACGCGATCTGAAGGCGCTGTCCGAGGCGGAACTCGGTGAACTGTCCGACGAGATCAGGGAGTTCCTGGTGCACGCGGTCGCCAGGACCGGTGGCCATCTGGGACCCAATCTGGGCGTGGTGGAGCTCACCGTGGCCCTGCACCGGGTCTTCGAGTCACCGGTCGACCGCATCCTGTGGGACACCGGCCACCAGAGCTATGTCCACAAGCTTCTGACGGGACGGCAGGACTTCTCCAAACTGCGCGGCAAGGGCGGCCTGTCCGGCTACCCCTCGCGTGAGGAGTCCGAGCACGACGTCATCGAGAACAGCCACGCCTCCACCGCGCTCGGCTGGGCCGACGGGCTCGCCAAGGCCCGCCAGGTGCAGGGGGAGAAGGGCCATGTCGTCGCGGTCATCGGCGACGGCGCCCTGACCGGCGGCATGGCCTGGGAGGCCCTGAACAACATCGCCGCCGCCAAGAACCGGCCGCTGATCATCGTCGTCAACGACAACGAACGCTCCTACGCCCCCACCATCGGCGGCCTCGCCAACCACCTCGCGGCCCTGCGCACGACCGACAGCTACGAGCGGGTCCTGGCCTGGGGCAAGGACGTGCTCCAGGGCACGCCCCTGGTCGGCCACACCCTGTACGAGGCCCTGCACGGCGCGAAGAAGGGCTTCAAGGACGCCTTCGCCCCGCAGGGCCTGTTCGAGGACCTCGGCCTGAAGTACGTCGGCCCGATCGACGGGCACGACATCGGGGCCGTGGAGTCAGCCCTGCGGCGCGCGAAGCGCTTCCACGGGCCGGTCCTCGTCCACTGCCTCACCGAGAAGGGCCGCGGCTACGAACCCGCCCTCGCCCACGAGGAGGACCACTTCCACACCGTCGGCGTCATGGACCCGCTGACCTGCGCGCCGCTCTCACCGGCGGGCGGCCCCTCCTGGACCTCCGTGTTCGGCGACGAGATCGTCAGGATCGGCGAGGAGCGGGACGACGTGGTGGCGATCACCGCCGCCATGCTGCATCCGGTCGGCCTCGGCGGGTTCGCCGAGCGGTTCCCTGACCGGGTGTGGGACGTCGGCATCGCCGAGCAGCACGCGGCCGTGTCCGCGGCGGGCCTGGCGACGGGCGGTCTGCACCCGGTCGTCGCCGTCTACGCCACCTTCCTCAACCGTGCCTTCGACCAGCTCCTGATGGACGTGGCCCTGCACCGCTGCGGGGTGACCTTCGTCCTGGACCGGGCCGGGGTCACCGGGGTCGACGGGGCCTCCCACAACGGCATGTGGGACATGTCCGTCCTCCAGGTCGTCCCCGGCCTCAGGATCGCCGCGCCGCGTGACGCCGACCAGCTACGCGCCCAGCTCCGCGAGGCGGTCGCCGTCGACGACGCCCCGACCCTGCTGCGCTTCCCGAAGGAGTCCGTCGGCCCCTCGGTCCCGGCTCTCGACCGGGTGGGCGGACTGGACGTGCTGCACCGTGCTCAGGAGCCACGGGTTCTCCTGGTGGCCGTGGGCGTGATGGCGCCCGTCTGCCTCCAGGCCGCCGAACTCCTCGAAGCCCGCGGGATCGGCTGCACCGTCGTCGACCCCCGCTGGGTCAAGCCCGTCGACCCGGCGCTCCCGGGCCTCGCCGCCGACCACCGCCTGGTCGCCGTCGTCGAGGACAACAGCCGGGCGGCCGGGGTCGGCTCGGCCGTGGCGCTGGCCCTCGGTGACGCCGACGTCGACGTACCGGTACGGCGCTTCGGCATTCCGGAGCAGTTCCTCGCGCACGCCAAGCGCGGCGAGGTGCTCGCCGACATCGGCCTGACACCCGTCGAGATCGCCGGACGGATCAGCGCGAGCCTGGCCGTCAAGCAAGAGCTGTCCAAGGAGCCACTGGAATGACAACCGCCGAGTCCGCGTCGGAGTCGTCGCAGGCCGGGGAGTTCGACCTCGGCAAGGTGCTGGCCGAGCGCGCGGCCGAGCGCTACGAGCTGCACTCCAGATACCTCAACCACCAGCTCCCGCGCATGCTGCACACCATCGGCTTCGACAAGGTCTACGAGCGGGCCGAGGGCGCCTACTTCTACGACGCCGACGGCAACGACTACCTCGACATGCTCGCCGGGTTCGGGGTGATGGGGATCGGCCGCCACCACCCCGTCGTACGCAAGGCACTGCACGACGTCCTGGACGCCGGGCTCGCCGACCTCACCCGGTTCGACTGCCAGCCGCTGCCCGGCCTGCTGGCGGAGAAGCTGCTGGCGCACAGCCCGCATCTGGACCGGGTGTTCTTCGGCAACAGCGGCACGGAGGCGGTCGAGGGAGCGCTGAAGTTCGCCCGGTTCGTCACCGGCAGGCCCAGGATCCTGTACTGCGCGCACGCCTTCCACGGCCTGACCACCGGCTCCCTCTCCGTGAACGGCGAGTCCGGCTTCCGCGACGGCTTCGCCCCGCTGCTGCCCGACACGGCCGTACCGCTCGGCGACCTCGACGCGCTGGCACGGGAGCTGAAGAAGGGCGACGTCGCCGCCCTGATCGTCGAGCCGATCCAGGGCAAGGGCGTGCTGGCCGCCCCGCCCGGCTATCTGCTCGCCGCGCAGGAACTGCTGCACCGGCACAAGGCGCTGCTCATCGCCGACGAGGTGCAGACCGGCCTCGGCCGCACCGGCGACTTCTACGGCTACCAGCACGAGGACGGTGTGGAACCCGACCTGGTGTGCGTGGCCAAGGCGCTCTCCGGCGGCTATGTGCCGGTCGGCGCCACGCTCGGCAAGGACTGGATCTTCAAGAAGGTCTACTCGTCCATGGACCGGGTGCTGGTCCACTCGGCGAGCTTCGGGTCCAACGCGCAGGCCATGGCGGCGGGCCTGGCGGTGCTGTCGGTGATGGAGAACGAGCAGGTCGTGGCGAACGTCCGCGCCACCGGAGAACAGCTCAGGTCCCGGTTGGCGGCACTGACGGACCGGTACGAGATGCTCGCCGACGTCCGCGGCCGGGGACTGATGATCGGCATCGAGTTCGGCCGGCCGAAGTCGCTGAAGCTGCGCAGCCGCTGGGCCATGCTCCAGGCCGCGCGCAAGGGGCTGTTCGCGCAGATGGTCGTCGTACCGCTGCTCCAGCGGCATCGGATCCTCACCCAGGTCTCGGGCGACCATATGGAGGTGATCAAGCTGATCCCGCCGCTGATCATCGGCGAGCGGGAGGTGGACCGGTTCGTCGACGCCTTCACCGCCGTGATGGACGACGCCCACGACGGCGGTCTGGTGTGGGACTTCGGGAAGACACTGGTCAAGCAGGCGGTGGCGAATCGGTAGGTGGGGGTTGTGGGGCGCGGGGCTGCGGGTTTGCCTCTGAGGCAAGAAAGTTGCCGCAGAGGCAAGTCTCCGGCTGAATGGAGGCATGAGCTCCTCCGAGACCGAGCGGTCCGGGTCCTCCGGGTCCGACTCGCCGGCCGAACAGCCCGGTGCGCTGCCCGCCGTCGCCCCGCAGCTGCGCGCGCTGCGGCGCCAGGCCTCCCTGACGCTGGAGGCCGCGGCCCGCGCCGCCGGGCTGTCGCCCGCCCACCTCTCCCGTCTGGAGACCGGACAGCGCCAGCCCTCGCTGCCGATGCTGCTCGCGCTCGCCCGCGTCTACGGTACGACCGTCTCCGAACTGCTGGGTGAGACGGTCGCGGGCCGGGACGCCGTCGTCCGCGCGGCCGACATGGAACCGACCGCGGCAGGCGGCTGGACGTACTGGCAGGCCGGCGCCTCCGGGCGCGGGATGCAGGCCCTGCGCGTCCATGTGCCCCACGGCTCCCAGGGCGACATCGTGCGCGTCCACCCGGGAGAGGAGTGGCTCCATGTGCTGCGGGGCCGGCTGCGGCTGCGCCTCGGGGACGCCACCCACCGGCTGGCGCCCGGCGACAGCGCCCACTTCGACTCGCTCACCCCGCACCGGATCGCCGCCGAGGACCAGGACGGCGTCGAGCTGCTTTTCGTCCACACCCTGTTGCAGAGTCCCACGGCCACCCTGTGCCTGGGCCCCACCCCTGGAGAGACGCCTTGAGCGACATGGAGGAGAAGTTCCCGCGCGCCCTGTGGGTGCGGCTGTTCATCTACCTCGTGATGGGGCATGTCTTCGCCGCGTTCGTCTATTTCCTCTTCGAGGCGGGGGCCCGCTGACCCGTACCTCAGTCGAGAAGCCGCTCGCGCAGTCGCTCACGCGTCTCCGGAGCGAGCTCGAGCCCCTTCTCCAGATAGGCGTCGACGCCGCCCCAGGTCTCCTCAATGGTGTCGAACGCCGTTGTCAGATACTCGGCGCGCGCGTCGAACAGGGGGCTGAGCAGCTCCATGACCTCGGGGGAGTAGGCCGAGTCGGCGGAGCCGCTGCGCCGCACCTTGTAGCGGCGGTGCTTGGCGTTCGACTTCAGGTAGTCCTCGACGATCGCCTCGCGCTCGACGCCCACCGCGAGCAGCGTCACCGCGACCGACAGACCCGCGCGGTCCTTGCCCGCCGCGCAGTGCATCAGCGCGGGGACGCTGTCCTCGGCGAGCGCGTGCAGCACCTTCGAGTGCTCGGCGGTGCGGTGCTTGATGATCGTGCGGTACGAGGCGATCATCCGGCCCGCGCCCTTGCCGTCCGAGAGGATCGCGCGCAGTTGCTCCAGGTCGCCGTCGCGGACCATCTTCCAGAACTCGGCGCCGTCGGCGGGGTCGCTCAGCGGCAGGTTCACATTGCGTACGCCCGGCAGCTCGACGTCCGGCCCCTCGAGCTTCTGGTCGGCCTCGTTGCGGAAGTCGAAGATCGTGTGCAGGCCCAGACCGGTCAGGAAGGCGGCGTCCTCGCCGGTCGCGTGCGCGAGGTGGCCGCTGCGGAACAGCACTCCCTGCCGCACCCGCCGTCCGTCCTCGGTCGGCAGCCCGCCCACATCACGGAAGTTGCGCACTGCGGCCAGCTCGGGTTCGGTCGAGGGGACCTGCTGCGTCACGGGGGCTCCTCCCACTCGGCGCCGTCGTCGCGGCTCGTCGACGGGCACCACCCGACGATACGACATGCCTGCCAGGGGCAATGAGTTGTCCACAGGCGTTGCCCGGAGCCCCCGAAGCCCTCGATGATGTTCGTGCCTGGTCGCACCTGGTCGGGCTTGTTCGAATCTGTGAGGGCTTGATGCTGGAGATCTCCGAAGACGGTCGTACATGGGTGCTCTCGGGGCCGGCCAGCAGTTACGCCGTCCATGTCACCGACCGGGACGAACTGCTGCACCTGCACTGGGGTGCCCAAATCGGCCTCGCCGACGCCGAGGCCCTGGCCGTCCGGCCGCTGCCGGACTACTGGGCCTTCGAATCCCCGCTCGACGGGCGCGAGGAGTACCCGGTCGAGGGCGGCCCCCGCTTCGCCCGGCCCGCCCTGTCCGTGCGCACCGCCGAGCGGCGCGGCACCGAGTGGGCCTACGAGGGCCATGACACCGGCGACGGCGACGGCGAGCTGCGGCTCCGCTTCCGCGACGGCGACCTGGCCGTCACGCTGCACTACCGGATGCGCTCCTCGGCCGATGTCGTCGAGCGCTGGGTGACCCTGGAGAACCACGGACCGGCCGTCGAGGTGCTGCGCGCCGACTCCGCCACCTGGACCCTGCCCGACCGTGACACCTGGCGGCTGTCCCAGCTCCACGGCCGCTGGGGCGCCGAGTCCCGGCTGACGCGCTCCGCCCTCACCTACGGCGAGAAGGTCATCGGCAGCCGCCGCGGCCACACCTCCCACCAGCATCTGCCGTGGGTCGCGCTCGACACCGACGCGACCGAGGAGCGCGGGGAGGTCTACGGCTGCGCCCTGGGCTGGTCCGGGTCCTGGCGGATCGCGGTCGCCCAACTCCCGGACGCGCGCGTGCAGATCACCGGCGGGGCCGGACATGACGACTCGGGCCTGCTGACGCTGGGCACGGGCGAGTCGTACACCACCCCCGTCTTCGCCGGGCTCTGGAGCGACGGCGGCTTCGGCGGGGCGAGCCGCGCCTGGCACGCCTACCAGCGGACCCACGTCGTCCCGGACGCGGACCGGGACCGGCCGGTGCTGTTCAACTCCTGGGAGGCCACCGAGTTCGACATCTCGGAGGGGCAGCAGCGGGCGCTCGCCGCGCGGGCCGCGGCCATGGGTGTCGAGCTGTTCGTGGTCGACGACGGCTGGTTCGGGTCCCGGACCAGCGACCGGGCCGGGCTCGGTGACTGGACGCCCAACCCCGACCGCTTCCCGGGCGGGCTGAAGCCGCTCGCCGACCATGTGCACGGCCTCGGCATGCAGTTCGGGATCTGGGTCGAGCCGGAGATGGTCAACGCGGACAGCGACCTGTACCGCGCGCACCCCGACTGGGTGCAGTACCAACCGGGACGAAAGCGGACGGAATTCCGCAATCAGCTCGTACTGAACCTGGCCCGTGAGGACGTCCAGGAGTACCTGTGGGAGCAGCTCGACGGGCTGCTCTCCAGTGCGCCGATCGACTACGTCAAGTGGGACTTCAACCGCTGCTTCACCGACGCCGGCTGGCCGGACGACCCCTACCCGCAGCGGCTCTGGGTCGACCACGTCCGCGCCCTGTACGCCCTGCTGGACCGGCTGCGGGCGGCCCACCCCGGTGTGGCCTTCGAGTCCTGCTCGGGCGGCGGCGGCCGGATCGACCTCGGGGTGCTGGGCCGCACGGACCAGGTGTGGACCTCCGACAACACCGACCCGCTCGACCGGCTCGCCATCCAGCACGGCTTCAGCCAGATCCATCCGGCCCGGGTGATGGCCGCCTGGGTCACCGACAGCCCGAACGCCATGCTCAACCAGCGGGCCAGCTCCCTGCGGTTCCGGTTCGTCAGCGCCATGGCCGGGGTGCTCGGAGTGGGCGGCGACCTCACGCGGTGGACGGCGGAGGAGCTCGCCGAGGCGCGGCGGTGGGTGGAGCTCTACAAGGAGATCCGGCCCGTGGTGCAGCGCGGCGACCTGTACCGACTGAGGGCCCCGGAGGGCGGCTCGAGTGCGGTGCAGTACGTCCTCGGTGACGAGACCGTCGTCCTGGCCTGGCTCCAGGCGCAGCGCTACGGCGAGCCCGTTCCGGCGCTCCGGCTGCGGGGTCTCGACCCGACAGCAGCGTATGAATGCCTCGAAACGGGCGAAGTTCACCGAGGGGCCGTACTGGCGCATCACGGGCTGCGGCTCGGCCTGCGCGGGGACCTGGATGCCACGGTCGTCCGTCTTAAGCGCAAGTAGCCGTTCTGTCCGAATAAGGCGAATAAGGCACTTCAGGTGTTTCGGTATAACGTGCCCCGATCGTAAAGGAGATGGGGTCGGGGTGCGTGACCATCGTCATATTCGTGACGATGTGTTGTCGTCATGTTCACGTAATTCTTGCGTTATTCAGGGGCATTGAGGAAAAACGGAGATCGGGAATCCACGCTCGGTGACGGGAAATGTGCCGACGCATCAAGGAAAAGACCGTCACAGGCAACCGCAAGCTTGTCCCATTGCGTCTGAGTCGCTTACGTTCCACACCAATCCGGACGGACGCCTAATCCTGCCGCCGCCCGGAGCCCGCACACACTCACCCGTGTATGGCAGGAGCGGGGGACCCACAGGTACGACGCCTGTTCCGGTTCCCGGAACGGCTTGGGGTTCAGCCGCACTTCGGCGCGGCCGGGCATCTCCAGCCCGCACCCGACAGCTCACCTCGCAGGCGCCGGAGAGGAATCCGCCATGCCCGCGAAGGGTAAGCATCGCCGTCCGAAGTCCCAGCGTTTCACCCGCTCCATTGCCGTCGCCGGAACCGGTGGGGCCGCTCTCGCCCTTCCGCTCATGGGGGCCGCAGGCGCCCACGCCGCGACCCCGCAGTCGGCCCCGGAAAAGGCCGTCCAGTCTGCTCCGGCCGCTGAGAAGAAGGCCGCCGAAAAGGCCACGGGCGCTCACACGTACACCGTGAAGGCCGGCGACTATCTCGCGAAGATCGCCGACGACCAGAACGTCAGCGGCGGCTGGAAGAAGCTCTACGCCGACAACCGTGACGAGGTCGGTGCCGACCCGTCGCTGATCCACCCGGGCCTGAAGCTCTCGGTCGGCAAGAAGGCGGCGAGCGAGCCCAAGACGCAGTCGTCCGCGCCGAAGGCGGCCGAGAAGCCGAAGGCGTCGGCTGAGAAGTCGCCCGCCTCCGAGTCGTCCTCCAAGGCCGACACCGCCGCCAAGCCGGCTGCCGCCAAGCCGGCCGCCGAGGCCTCCGGCTTCAGCCTCCCGGTGGACGGCGCCGCCGTCGGCACCCCGTACCACATGTCCGGCAGCATGTGGTCCAGCGGCTACCACACCGGTGTCGACTTCGTCGTCCCGACCGGCACCTCGCTCAAGGCCGTCGGCGCGGGCACGGTCGTCTCCGCCGGCTGGGGCGGCGCGTACGGCAACCAGGTCGTCATCCAGCTCGAGGACGGCAAGTACGCGCAGTACGCCCACCTGTCCCAGCTCTCCGTCTCGGCCGGTCAGACCGTGACGGCCGGGCAGCAGGTCGGCCTGTCCGGCGCCACCGGCAACGTCACCGGACCGCACCTGCACTTCGAGATCCGCACCTCGCCGGACTACGGCTCGGACGTGGACCCGGTCGCCTACCTGCGCTCGCACGGCGTCTCCGTGGGCTGACCGACCGCACGACCACCTGCCTGACACGCGGCCGAAGGCCGGACCCCGATCC
>NZ_JBHUQX010000259.1:0-13696 GCF_042674225.1 Streptomyces sp. NPDC056948 | reverse complement strand
TCCCGGGCCAGGGGTGTCGGTGTCGCGGCGGGCCGCTAGGCCACCGTCACCTTCTCGCCCTCTTTCGACTGCTCGGAGTCCAGCTCCGGCTCCGTGACCTTCACCGGCTCCGTGCCCGTCGCGCTGTGGCGTTCGGCCCAGTTCTCCAGGGCCGTACGGCAGGCGTGGTCGAGGTGGTGCAGGCCTGAGAGGTCCAGCTCGACCGGGCGGTCCTGCGGCAGGCTCTCCAGGCTGTCCAGGATCTTCGGCAGCCGCAGGAACGTCGCGTTGCCCGACAGGTACGCCTGGATGGGACCGGCGCCCTTGTCGATGACCTCGAGCTTGATGTGCGAGGCCTCCCAGGCGGTCTTGACGACCGACAGGGCCAGACCGATCAGGACACCCTCGAACATGTTCACCGCGACGATCGACACGGCGGTGACGACCAGGATGACCGCCTCACCCCGGTGCTCGCGCCACAGCGGCACGATCTTGCGGAACGGGATGAGCTTGAAGCCCGCGTGGACCAGGATGCCGGCGAGTGCGGGCAGCGGGATCAGGGCCAGCGTGGCCGGCAGGAGCGCCGCGAAGAGGAGCAGCCACACGCCGTGCATGATGCGGGACGCCTTGGTTTTGGCGCCCGCGCTGACGTTGGCCGAGCTGCGGACGATGACCGCGGTCATCGGCAGCGCGCCGAGCACGCCGCAGAGCGTGTTGCCCGCGCCCTGCGCCATGAGCTCCTTGTCGTACTGGGTGCGCGGTCCGTCGTGCAGCCGGTCCACGGCGGCGGCGCTGAAGAGGCTCTCGGCGGAGGCGATCAGGGTGAAGGCGATGATCGTGCCGATGATGCCGACGCCCACGCTGCCGAAGGCGTCGAGGCCGGGCGGCTGGATGGAGTCCAGCAGACCCTGCACCTTGACGGTGTCGACCGGCAGGTTGAACGCGGCGGTGGCCGCGATCGCCAGGATCACCGCGGCGAGCGCGCCCGGAACGGCCTGCGCCTGCTTCGGCAGCTTCTTCCACAGCACCATCACCGCGATGGTGGCCGCGCCGAGTGCGAGGGAGGTGAGCGCCTTGGTGCTGCCGAGCGCGTCGGCCGCGGCTCCGGGCAGGCCCAGGATCTTGTCGATGCCGGAGGCGGGCGCCTTCAGTCCGGCCGTCGCGTACAGCTGACCGGCGATGAGCACCAGACCGATTCCGGCCAGCATGCCCTCGACGACCGAGACGGATATCGCGCGGAACCAGCGGCCGAGCTTCAGCGCGCCCATGATGAGCTGCAGCAGACCGGCGGCGAGCACGATCACACCGAGCGCGGGCAGCCCGTAGGTGTCGACCGCCTCGAAGACCAGCACGGTCAGACCGGCGGCCGGCCCGGACACCTGGAGGCTGCTGCCCGGCAGGAATCCGGTGACGAGGCCGCCCACGATGCCGGTGATCAGGCCCAGTTCGGCCGGGACACCGGAGGCGACGGCCACGCCCACGCACAGCGGGAGCGCGACCAGGAACACGACGAGGGAGGCGGTGAAGTCCTGCCTCAGGTAAGGGAACTTGGTCATGGCGCCCCTCACAGCTTCTCGAAGGAGTCGGTGTCCGCGCGGTGGTCCCGCACGGTTCCGGTGTGCACTTCGTAGAACCAGGCGTGCAGCCGGAGCCGGCCGTCCGTCAGACGGCTCTCCACGCCCGGGTACGAGCGCAGCCGCTCCACCTGGGCCAGGACGTGGTTCTGCACGGCTTCGGTGACCGTCTTGTCGGTCGGGTCCGCGCACTTGGGCTCGTCGCAGGCGTGCGCGAGCCAGTCCCGCACGGCGGGTACGCCGGTGAGGTCGTCGCCCCGCACCACCGCGCCGACGGCGCCGCAGTGCGAGTGGCCGCAGACCACGATCTCCTTGACGCCCAGCACTTCCACGGCGTACTCGATCGTGGCCGCCTCCGACGTGGGGTGCTCGAAGGCGTAGGGGGGAACTACGTTGCCCGCGGTGCGCAGCTCGAAGAGCTCGCCGGGCCGGGCGCCCGTGATCAGGGCCGGTACGACCCTGGAGTCCGAGCAGGTGATGAACAGGACGTCGGGGGACTGGCCCTCGGCGAGGCGGGCGAACTCCTCAGGGCGCTGTCCGTGCGTGCGGGCGTTGTCGATGAGGGGTTGCATGTGTGTGGTGACTCCTCCTGGCGCGCAGTGGGGGCGCGTCGGACGGGCATGACAGAGGTGGGGGAAGGAACGACTCTGTTCCTCAGCAGCGGAAGACCTGAAGCGCTGCCGGTGTGTGCGACGTCGAGGATCTCGACGCGCGATGGTGTGCGGCGCCGGCTCTGACCTGGTCCGGTGCTGTCGGCGGGATGTGCCGCAGCAGGGGCCGCTCCGGCGCGCAGGGCGCGGAGTCGGCGATGTGGAACCGGTCGCGGGTCCGCAGGGGACCGGTCGGGTCCCCGTGGTGTCCGGCGCGGCAGGTGGCGATCTCGTCGCGCAGCGCCTTGCCGGAGTACTTGATTCCGGGGCGCGAGGACTGGCCGGAGGGTTCAGATCCGGGCTGAGCTTTGGCCTCGGCTTTACGGGGCGTGTGCGCGGATGCGAAGGACGCCGTCGGTGCGAAGAACTGAAGGGCGAGCAGGACGGCGGCGAGGATCGAAACCACGGTCCGTGCCGTCGTACCTCGGTACATGCGCCCCCCTTCAGGTGATTCACACGTCTAGCGCTGACCAACACTTGGTCAATGACTGGTCAAGAAACACGTTAACCCTGCAAAGTCATTTGCAGGGTTAACTTAACGTTTCAAGCTGAAGAGAGCCTGAAAACCGTGGGTGGGTTGGCTGGAACCACCCCTTGGCCTCACGGCAGTTGGCGCGGTATTGGGGTTGTGGTCACCGGGAGTTCGCCAGCTTGCCCGCGTCGCGGGCCAGGGCGGTGAGCCGGGAGATGGCCCGGAAGTACTTCTTGCGGTAGCCGCCGTTCAGCATCTCCTCGCTGAAGAGCTGGTCGAAGGGCATACCGGAGGCCATCACGGGCACCTCGCGGTCGTAGAGCCGGTCCGCGAGGACGACGAGCCTGAGGGCCGTCGACTGGTCGGGAACCGGCCGCACGCCGGTGAGGCACACTGCCCTGATTCCGTCGGTCAGCGCGCCGTACCGGCTGGGGTGGACCCGGGCGAGGTGCTCCAGGAGGGGCGAGAACGCGTCGAGCGAGGCGCCCTCGGTGGTCTGCGCCGTCTTCGTCACCACTTCGTCGGTGTACGGCGGCGGCGCCTCGGGCAGACCGCGGTGGCGGTAGTCCTCGCCGTCGATGCGCAGAGCGCGGAAACGGGCCGACAGGCCCTGGATCTCCCGCAGGAAGTCGGCCGAGGCGAACCGGCCCTCACCGAGCTTGCCGGGCAGCGTGTTGGAGGTGGCGGCGAGCGCCACGCCCGCGTCGACGAGCTTGCCGAGGAGGGTGGAGACCAGGACGGTGTCGCCCGGGTCGTCGAGCTCGAACTCGTCGATGCACAGCAGGCGGTGACCGGACAGGGTCTGGACGGTCTTCTGGAACCCGAGGGCGCCGACCAGGTTGGTCAGCTCCACGAAGGTGCCGAATGCCTTGAGCTCGGGCTCGGCCGGGGTGGCGTGCCACAGGGAGGCCAGCAGGTGGGTCTTGCCGACGCCGTAGCCACCGTCGAGGTAGACGCCGCGCGGGCCGGCCGGGGCCTTCTTCGGCGCCTTGCCGAAACCGAACAGCCGCCGCTTTCCTGAACCGCCCGCTCCCTGGCCGAGGCCTGCCGCGAAGCTCTCCAGGACCTGGACCGCCTCGGTCTGGCTGGGCTGGTTCGGGTCCGGGATGTACGTGCTGAAGCGCACCGAGTCGAACCGCGGCGGCGGCACCATCTCGGCGACCAGCCGATCCGCGGGGACGTGCGGCTCACGGGCGCACAGGGAGAGGGGGGCCGCGTCGGTTATCGGGCCGGTACCGGAGGGGGCGGGGGAAGAGGACACGGTTCACCATGCTACGGCGCGTGGAACACTGCACGGCATGCGACGTCTGTTCCCTGTGACCGATGAAACAGCAGCTCCGGCCCCGGGTGGGGCGTCCGGTGAGGAAGGTGCCGGGCGGGAGTGGGGCCTGGCCGAGCTGGCGGCCGCCTACGCCTATCCCGAGCCCGGAGCCGGGGGGCCGCTGCCCTGGCTGCGCGCCAACATGGTGTCCACGCTGGACGGGGCCGCCCAGCACGACGGCCGTTCGCAGCCCATCTCCAGCGCGACCGACATGCGGATCTTCGGCACGCTGCGGGCGCTGGCGGACGTGGTCGTCGTGGGCGCGCAAACGGTGCGCCAGGAGGGATACCGGCCGGCCCGCGCGCGTGCCGAGTTCGCGGCGACGCGGGAGGCGGCCGGGCAGGCTCCCGCCCCCGCCATCGCGGTGGTCACCGCCAGCCTCGACCTGGACTTCTCGCTCCCGCTGTTCACCTCGCCCCTCGTGCCCACCCTGGTCCTCACGGGAGCCTCGGCCGCCCCGGACCGCGTCGCCACCGCCGAGAAGGCGGGCGCGCGCGTGGTGACCGCGGGGGACGGCATCGGCGTGGACCCCGCCCGTGCCGTCCAGGCCCTCGCCGACCTAGGACACACCCGGCTGCTGACCGAGGGCGGCCCGCGGCTGCTGGGCCAGCTGGTGGCGGCCGGCGTGCTCGACGAGCTCTGTCTGACCGTCTCCCCGATGCTCACCTCGGGCGACGCCCAGCGCATCGCCGGAGGCCCCGCCGTCACGGTCCCGCGGCGCTTCTCGCTGCTGTCGATGCTGGAGGAGGACGGCTTCCTGTTCACGAGGTACGGACGGTCCTGACGTACTGAACCGCGCGGCACGGGGTAGCGGCACGGGGGTACAGGTGTCGGCGCTCAGGAAGCCGGACCGGTCGGTACGTTCGGAATATGCCGTTCTGTTTGGATTCCGGAGGGCACACTGGACCCGGCAGTTCCCGTGCGAACGCGGGGCAGGATGGTTTCCGCAAGGATCAGAAGGGGCGCCTGGTGTTCACAAGCGTATTGATGATCGAGAAGGCCCTGACGTCCGCTGACGTGGAGTTCGTCACCACCTTGCACGGGGAGGAGCGGGTCGCCTTCCAGGTGCTGCTCCAGCCGCGCGGCGAGCAGGCGGACCGTCTGCTGCGGGCCATCGACGACGTAGCGCTCGGCGAACTCGACGATGCCGTCCGCGAGGGGGAGACGCCGGAGGGCGAGGAGGCGCTGAGCGTCGGGCAGCGGGCGCTGGAGGTGTCCCTCGCGGCACTGCGGACGTCCGGGAGCGAGGCGCAGGGACGGTTGATCGAGGACCATCCGCTGGACGCGCTGAAGTCCCTGGTGGAGGAGGTCGGCGCGGACGAGGTCATCGTGCTGACCGATCCGCACTACGTGGAGGAGTTCTTCCACCGGGACTGGGCGTCGCGGGCCCGGCACAAGGTGGGGGTGCCGGTGCTGAAGCTGTTCTCGCACAGCAAGGCGTAGTGCCGGGCTGATGCGGTGGCGCTTCTGAAATAGGCTGTGGGCGCTCACCGTCCCAGAACGCCCTTGGAGATATGCATGGCACCCGGCCTTCCTACCGCCATGGACCGACCGCACTTCATCGGTATCGGTGGGGCCGGGATGTCGGGTATCGCGAAGATCCTCGCCCAGCGCGGGGCCGTCGTGGCGGGCAGTGACGCGAAGGAGTCGGCGACGGCCGAGGCGCTGCGGGCGCTGGGTGTGAAGGTGCACATCGGGCACGCCGCCGAGCACCTGGCCGACGAGGCGAGCTGTGTGGTCGTGTCGTCGGCGATCCGGCAGGACAACCCCGAGCTGGCCCGCGCGGCAGCGCTCGGCATCCCCGTCGTGCACCGCTCCGACGCGCTCGCCGCCCTGATGGAGGGCCTGCGGCCGATCGCGGTCGCCGGTACGCACGGCAAGACGACCACGACCTCGATGCTGGCGGTGTCGCTGAGCGAGCTGGGCCTGACGCCGTCGTACGCGATCGGCGGGGACCTGGACGCGCCCGGCTCCAACGCGCTGCACGGCGACGGCGAGATCTTCGTCGCCGAGGCGGACGAGTCGGACCGCAGCTTCCACAAGTACGCGCCCGAGGTCGCGATCGTCCTCAACGTCGAGCTCGACCACCACGCCAACTACGCCTCGATGGACGAGATCTACGAGTCGTTCGAGACGTTCGTGGACCGGATCACGGAGGGCGGCACGCTGGTGATCGCGGCCGACCACGAGGGCGCCCGGGAACTCACCCGCCGGGTCGCGGAGCGCGGCGCGCGGGTGGTGACGTACGGCGAGTCCGAGGACGCCGGCGTGCGCGTCCTGTCGGTCGTGCCGCAGGGCCTGAAGAGCGAGGTCACCGTGGTGCTGGAGGGGCAGGAGCTGACCTTCACGGTCTCCGTCCCCGGCCGGCACTACGCGCACAACGCGGTGGCCGCGCTCGCGGCGGGCGTGGCGCTCGGCGTCCCCGCCGTGGAGCTGGCCCGGGCACTGGGCGCGTACACGGGCGTGAAGCGGCGGCTCCAGCTCAAGGGCGAGGCCGCGGGTGTGCAGGTCATCGACTCCTACGCGCACCACCCCACCGAGATGACCGCCGACCTGGAGGCCATGCGCGCGGCGGCGGGCGACTCCCGGATCCTGGTCGTCTTCCAGCCGCACCTCTTCTCGCGGACGCAGGAGCTGGCCAAGGAGATGGGCCAGTCCCTGGCCCTCGCGGACGCCTCGGTCGTGCTGGACATCTACCCGGCCCGCGAGGACCCGATCCCCGGCGTGACCAGCGAGCTGATCATCGAGGCGGCCCGGGCGGCGGGCGCGGACGTGACGCCGGTGCACGACAAGGCGGACGTCCCCTCGGTGGTCGCGGGAATGGCGAAGCCCGGGGATCTCGTTCTCACCATGGGAGCGGGCGACGTCACCGACCTCGGCCCGCGCATCCTGGACCGTCTGTCGAACTGAAGGGCTGAAGGCTCATGCCGTACGACGTCGAGAAGCCGGACGAGCAGTGGCGCACGGAGCTGAGCCCTGGCGAGTACGCGGTGCTGCGCCAGGCGGCCACGGAGCCCGCCTTCACCGGTGAGTACACCGACACCAAGACCCAGGGGGTCTACTCCTGCCGCGCCTGCGGTGCGGAGCTGTTCACCTCGGACACGAAGTTCGAGTCCCACTGCGGCTGGCCGTCCTTCTTCGACCCGAGGGACACCGACGCGGTGGAACTGATCGAGGACCGGGCCCACGGCATGGTGCGTACCGAGGTGCGCTGCGCGCGCTGCGGCTCGCACCTCGGGCACGTGTTCGAGGGTGAGGGGTATCCGACGCCCACGGACCAGCGGTACTGCATCAACAGCATCGCGCTGCGCCTGACCGCCGCTGAGGGCTGAGACAGCCCTCAGCCGATCCGGCACTCCTTCTGTGTGAGCCGCTTCGTGTTCCCCGCGGTGCGGCTGCACACCACCCGGGTCTCGGAGGTGCCGTCGCCCGCGCGGCGGACCTCCTTGAGGACGATGCTGTGACCGGTGCGGTCACCGTAGAGCGGGGCACGGGTGAAGTCGATGGTGCCGGTGGCCATGCCCTCGATCTTGACGTTGCGCAGGTTCACCCAGGTCGAGGCGCGGCTCTGCGGCCGGTCGTCCCGGGTGGCCGCCCAGTACAGGGCGCGGGTCGCGTCGTGTGCCAGGGCGGTCTGGCCGCTGGCCAGGGCGGGGCTGTCGTAGCGCAGGTTCCCGCCCCGCAGGCCCGGCAGATGCGTGGCCGCGTCCAGGTAGAACGTCGTCCGGGTGGCGGCCGTCCGCAGTTCGGCCAGGGCCGCGTGGTACAGCGTGACCTTCGGCGCGACGGACTGTCCGCCGACGGTGAAGTCGGCCTTGGACAGGTCGTCGCCGGTGAGGATGGCCAGGGGCCTTCCGGCGCAGCCCGGCTCGGTGCCGAGCTGGGTCATCAGGGGATCGATGTCCTCCACCCGGCCGGCGAAGTAGATCACCGACGGGACCTGGCCGCCCCGGCAGATCTCCTGGGCGTGCGAGCGGAGTTCCGGCTTGCCGCCGCTGAGGGTGTAGCGGCGCTGCTCGAGCGGGGTGAAGCCCTGCCGGCGCAGCATGTCCTGGCCGTAGCGTGCCTGTTCGTCGGTGTACAGGTCGTCGGTCCTCGCCGTGTCCCGGGCGAGGACGAGGGCGTACTGCCGACGGTCCGGTGTGCGCAACTGGGCGGCGATCAGGCCGAGTTGCTCGGTCTGCCACTGGTCCGTGGCGGCCAGACTGAACCAGTTGGCGAACTCGCGGGGCAGATAGGTGGCGGAGTTCGTGCCGGAGACGACCGGCAGCCCGGCCTCCATCAGCGTGCGGGTCGTCGCTCTGCTCGACTTCAGGTCGCGGCCGGTGCCCACGACTCCCACCACGGTCGGGTCCTGGGCGGCGTACGCGGCGATCTCCTCGGCCATCTCCTCCTGGTGGCCCAGGTCCACGCCGCCGTTGGCGAGCAGGACCCGCAGTTTCACACTGGAGTTCTTGTTGATGACGGCCTGTGCCAGATACACGCCCGCCAGTTCCTCGGCGCCCTTCACGAGTGACGAGCCGTCCGAGGAATCGGCGCTCAGCGGCCCGGCGTAGACGACGGTGACGTACTTGCCGGAATGGGTGGCGAGGACGTTCGCGTTCTGCTCGGCGATGCGGTCCTCCAGTTCGTCCACCGTCCAGGGCGTCGCGTCGCCGGCCGTCAGGGCCTTGGGCTCGTCGCCGGGGTCGGGCGCGGGCAGCCAGTCGGCGAAGCGGACGCCGTCCGTCGCTATGCCGATGCATTCCGTGCCGCCGCCGGGTGTCTCCGCGCGCCGGGTGTCCCGGTTGGCCGTCAGCACGGACGCCGAGCAGTACCGGTCGTGCAGGGCGTCGGCCCGCATGACGGTCCCGGCGGTCAGCAGGGCGATCACCAGGACCAGGGTGTGCAGGGCCCACACCAGCCGGGCGGGCGTGGGCCGGGTGGAGGCCCGCAGATGGCGGGTGCGTTCCTCGACGGGACCGAGCTGGTCGTGCGGCAGCGGGATCTTCATCACCCAGGGCAGGACGGACCGCTCCCGGCTGGGCGACTGTTCGGCGCGCAGGTTGTGCGCCCACTGCCGGTGCCAGGTGCGCAGCCGCTCGCCGAACCTGGGCGGTACGGCGGCCGGGTCGGGCGTCGCCGGAACCGTGCCGCGCTCCAGGCGCGGCACGTCCTGCGTGTGCACCGCGGCGACCACCACCAGCGGGTCGAGCTCGCTGCGCCGGCTGCGGACGTCGCTGATGGCCCGGATCAGTTCGATGCCGCCGTTGCGGGCGTCCGCGTGGGGCAGGAACAGCATCGGCGGGCGCGGCCGTTTGAAGCCGCGCAGGTCCCAGCTCCAGCGGCGGTGGTTGTCCCGCAGGTCCTCCCGCAACGCCAGTACGCAAAGCTGGAGGTGGAAGTCGCCGCCCGCCGTCAGCGCCTCGGCCACGTCGTACGCCCGGGCCGCGATCGCCTTCCAGGACCGCACCGGCCGCAGCAGCGAGACCTCGGTGGGATCCTCGTGGTCCGCCGCCCTGAGGAAGGTCGTCGTCATGAACCAGCGGCTCTCCCGGCGCAGCCACAGGAAGATCGGCGCCCGCCCCGGCAGCACGTAGTTGAGGACGGTCAGCAGCAGCAGGAAGACGAGACCGGCGCCCACCGCCACGTACCACTCGCTGCGGGCCATGAGCGCGGCGAGCACGGTCACGAGGCTCGCCGGGAGGATGTGCGCCATGTCGAACAGCGGCAGACCCGAGCGCCAGCGCGCGGTGTTCTTCGGCCGCCAGCGCTGCTGGGCCAGCTCGTTCAGCAGCCGTTGGCGCTGGTCCTGACCGGCCTCGGGGCTGCCCGGCTCGGGCGCCGGCCAGGTGTCGCCGAGGGCCGCGACCGCGTCGTCGATGGCATGCACCAGCCGCAGCCGCGGGAACGCGTAGCGCCGGTAGACCGCCTTCGGGCCGCCCCACTTCTTCGGGTCGCTCAGCGCCCGCACCATGGCCGCGGCCCGGCGGACCTCCGTGGGGCCCTCGTAGGCGTCCTGCGCCACCGCGCAGCGCGTGCCGTGCGCCTCCTGGCCCGCGTGAAGCTGCCGGACCAGCCCGGTCACCGCGTCGTCGTCCGAGTTCTCCTGCGCGTGCACGACGAACACCGGCATCGGCGGCTCGGCGCTCGTACGGAAGTCCTGGATGAGGATTTCGAGCTGATCCTGGAGATGGAGCCCGGCGCCACGCTCCGGTATGCCGTCATGGCCCCCAGGGCAGTCCGGCGGCGTGCGATCAGCGTTCACCATGGGCAATCCCCCGTTCGCCTTCGGTGACTTACGAGGCTAGCCGGTGTGGGTGGGGTGCGAGTGGGTGACGGAAGAACTTCAGGATCGTTTCTGCCTGGTCCGTCGCGCCCCTCGTGCTGAAGGAGCGGTGCTGAATGAACGATCCATCACCCTGTTGACTTATGGATGACCGAGCCAGAAGATGTCCGGAGTGACCACCTCCGCGCATCCGCCCGCACGCCCCGCCGGCCTCCCCGTCGATCTCGACGAGGCCGCTCACCGCTGTCTCGTCGCGGGGTTCGACGGGACGGCGGGGGTTCCGGACGAGCTGAAGCGGCTCGTCGACCGGGGGCTCGGCGGGGTCATCCTGTTCACCCGCAACGTGCGCGACGCGGAGCAGGTGCGGCGGCTCACCGCGGAGCTGCGGGCCCTGCGGCCGGACCTGCTCGTGGGGATCGACAACGAGGGCGGCGGGATCGGGCACCTGGTGGGCGCGGGCGCTCCCGAGGTGCCCGGGTCGTTCGCGCTCGGAGTGGCCGACGATCCCGGGCTGACCGGCCGCTGCGCCGACGCCCTGGCCGGGCATCTGGCCTCGCTCGGCATCACGGTCTCCTACGCCCCGGTCGCCGACCTCCAGCACCATCCGCGCAACCCGATCGTGCGCACGCGCTCCTTCGGCGCCGAACCGGCCCTGGCCGCCCGCCATCTGCGGGCCTGGATCACCGCCACCGAGCGGCGGGGCGTCGCCTCCTGCGCCAAGCACTTCCCCGGGCACGGCGGCACCGAGACCGACAGTCATCACGGGACGGCCGTCGACCCGCGGTCGTACGACGAACTGCGGGCCGACTTCGAGCCGTTCCGCGTGGCCGTCGACGCGGGTGTGCCGATGATCATGAGCGCGCATGTCGTCTACCCGGCGCTGGACCCCGAGCGGCCCGCCACCCTGAGCCGCCGCATCCTGGGCGATCTGCTCCGCCACGAGCTGGAATTCGACGGGGTCCTGGTCAGCGACGCCCTGGAGATGAAGGCCATCGCCGACCGCTACGGCGAGGCCGCCGGTGCGCGGATCGCCCTCGCGGCGGGTGCCGACCAGGTCATCGTGGCCGTGCCCGACCTGGAGGTCACCCTGGCCTGCCGGGACGCGGTGCTCAGCGCGCTGCGCTCCGGTGTGCTGCCCGAGGAGCGGGTGCGGGAGGCCGCAGGGCGGGTGCGGCGCCTCGCCGTGCGGTACGCCGCTCCGGCCGCCGGCGCCGTCGACGGCTGGGACGCGGAGGCCGGTCTCGAGGCCGCCCGCCGGGCTGTCCGCAGCCGGTCGGTGCCGTCGGGCGTGCGGGGCGCCCATGTCGTCGACCTGTTCCCGCCGCCGCATCCCGCGCTCAACTGGGGCGGCGAGGACCTGCTGACGGAGGTGCGGGCCGTCGACCCTACGGCCACGGGGACCGCGGTCAGCGGAGAGCCGGCGGATCCGGCCCCCTTCGTGGAGGAGATCCTGCGCGCCTCCGGTGACACCCCGCTGGTCATCGCCACCTGTGACGCCGGGCTCCACCCCTGGCAGGAACGGCTGCGCGCCGCCCTGCTGGCTCAGCGGCCCGACGCCGTACGGATCGACACCGGGCTGCCGGAGGGCGGCGCGCTCTGCTCCTACGGGCGGGGTCGGGTGAATCTGCGGGCCGTCGCGGAAGCGCTGACGGGCACCTGAGAGTTCACGGCACCCGTACGGCCTCCTTGATGCCGCGCGCCGCGAGGTACGCGGCGTCGTCCGCCCGCTCCGCAAGGACCACCGCCGGGTGGACGCCCTGCGCGCGCAGTGCCATCCACGCGTCGAAGTACGCGCCTCCCGGCCCGGAGACGGAGCGGGTGGACGGCGTGCAGTCCAGGACCAGGGCCGTGTCGCGGGGCCGGGCGGGATGGTGCCCCGCGCGCACCTCGGCGACGGTCTCGGCCAGGGCCGTGGCGATCGGCTTGGCGCCGCCCCGCGCGTCGAACAGGCCCAGGGTGTACTCCAGTTCCGGGTAGTCGGCCAGGGACCGGTCCACGTCGTGGGAGCACCACCAGGTCACGCCCCACAGCCCCTCGCACCCGGCCGCGTTCCGCACGGTCGCCCGCGCGAAGTCCGGGGCGTCGGCCGCCGGGATATGGGGCTCCGGGGCGCCCGTCTCCTGGACCCAGACCGGGCGGGCCGGGTCCTCGGCGTAGGCCTTGGCGAGCTCCGTGCCGTACTCGGCGAGGTGCAGCACCTGAGGGGAGCGGGGGCCGTAGCGGCGGGCGCAATCGCCGGAGAACACCCAGGGGTGGACGGTGGTGACATCGCCCTTGCGGGCCGAGGCCTCGGGGGTGAAGGGGTGGTCGTCGCCGTACCAGGCCGCGTCGTAGGCGGAGTGGGTCGCGAGCCGGCCCGGGGGCAGGTGCTCGCGGGTCGCGGACAGCAGGGTGTCGAGGTAGTGGTCCACCTCGTCCGGGGTCACCGGGTTGTGCTCGACCAGGTTGTTGAGCTCGTTGCCCAACTGGAGGCCGATGAGGTTGGGGCGGCCGGCGAGGGCGCGGCCGAGGGTCCGCATGAGCTCCGCCTGGGCGGCGACGGCCTCCGGGTCGGTGAAGACATTGCGGTGGTGCCAGCTTCGCGTCCACTCCGGATAGAAGTCGAAACTGGACAGATGGCCCTGCACGCCGTCCACGAGGACGTCGAGACCGGCCTCGGCCGCCAGGTCGACCAGATGCGCGAGCTGGTCCACGGCCGCGGGGCGGATGAGCGTGCGGTTGGGCTGCAGGAGCGGCCACAGGTGGAAGACCCGGACGTGGTCGAGGCCGAGCGCGGCGATCTGGTCCAGGTCCTCGCGGGCGTGCGCCGGGTCGAAGTCGTGCCAGGCGTGGAACCAGCCGCGGCGGGGCGTGTAGTTGACGCCGAAGCGGAGCGTGGGGATGGGATCCTCCTCGGGTCGAGCACCCAGATCCCTTGCTCTGGGTGAATGCATCAATCACCATAGTCGGCGATGGGTAATGAATTGAACCAGGAGCGTCAAGGCGGCTCGTCCTTGGTGGTCGGCCTCGACGCAGGCGGCACGCGGACCCGGGCGGTCCTGGCGACCGCCGCGGACGGACGTCCGCTGGGCGAGGGTTCCGCCGGGCCGGGCAACGCCCTGACCGTCCCGGTGCCGCAGCTCACCGAGCATCTCGCCGAGGCCGTCGGGCAGGCCGTGCCCGAGCCCGACCGTGCCCGGGTCGTGGCCGTGGCCGGCGGCTTCGCGGGCGCGACGGACGCCGCCGCCGACGAACCGGGGCGGCGCAACGCCCTGGCCGCCCTCACCGCCGCGCTGCGCCGACTCGGCATCGACGCCGGCCCGCCCGTCATCGGCAGCGACATCGAGGCGGCCTTCGCCTCGGCCCCGGGCGCCCCGGCCGACGGCCTCGCCCTGGTGGCCGGCACGGGCGCGGTCGCCATGCGCATCACCGACCGCCGCGGCACCGCCACCG
>NZ_JBHUQX010000258.1:0-13715 GCF_042674225.1 Streptomyces sp. NPDC056948 | reverse complement strand
GCCCGTTCCTCGGTGACGTTCTGTCACGGGAGGGGAAGGGTCAGCCGGTGAAGGCGCCGAGTCCCTCGGGAGTGCCCCAGCCGGTCGGGCCGTCGTAGCCCGTCCGGGCGGTGCAGAAGTAGCTGGTGGTGCAGCTTCCGTTGGAGCCGCTGGTGACGTCGTTCAGGGCGGCGGTGTTCGCGTAGGGGAACCTCGCCGGGTAGGAGCCGCCGGAGGGCGTGCCGGCCAGGGCGTAGACGCTCGCGATGATCGGGGCGGAGGCGCTGGTGCCGCCGTAGGTGGCCCAGCCCTGGCCGTCGGCGCCGTAGGTGTCGTAGACGGAGACGCCGGTCGCCGGGTCGGCGACGGCCGAGACGTCGGCGATGGTGCGCTTGGCGCAGCCGGTGTCGGTCTGCCAGGCGGGCTTGGTGTCGTAGGCGGAGCAGCCGGAGCCGGTGCCTTCGGTGCTGCTGGTCCGCCAGACGCTCTCGGTCCAGCCGCGGCTGCTGGAGGACGTGGCGAGCCTGGTGCCGCCCACGGCCGTCACGTACTTGGAGGCCGCCGGGTACTCGGCGCCGTAGCCCGCGTCGCCCGCGCTGACGGTGATGGCGACGCCCGGGTGGTCGAAGTACGAGGAGTCGTACGTCGCGTCGGAGGAGGACTCGCCGCCGCCGTAGCTGTTGGAGACGTACTTGGCGCCCAGGCCGACCGCCTCGTTGACGGCGGTGCCCAGGTTGGCCATGGAGGCGGACTTGGCCTCGACGAGGGCGATGTGGCAGTTCGGGCAGACGGCGCTCGCCATGTCGAGGTCGAGGGAGATCTCGCCGGCCCAGCCGCTGTCGGCGGTGGGGAGGGAGGTGGTGGAGCCGGTCTGGCTCACCTTCTTGAAGCAGCCGTTGGCGGTGGTGCAGGCGGGCAGGCCGTAGTGCGAGCGGTAGGCGGCGAGGTCGGACTCGGCGTTCGGGTCGTCGTAGGCGTCGACGATGGCGATGGTGCGGCCGGTGCCGTTGCTCGCGGCGGCGGAGGTCAGGCCGTAGGCGTCCTGGAGGTCGGAAGGGCCGTAGCCGGAGGGGGCGGTGGCGTCGGCGGCCTGGGGGGAGATGCCGTGCTGTTGCTGGAAGGCGGTGCGGCCGCCCGTGACGCGCAGGGCGTTGCAGGCCATCTCGTTCTTGTGCCGGGGGAGGGCGCAGGAACGGGTCCAGGTCACCTTGGAGGAGTTCTCCTGGGCCTGGGCCTGGGCGGTGGCGGCGGTGGCGAGGCCGGTGAGCAGGAGTGCGGCGGTGGCGGCGACGGCGGAGCCGGTGCGGAGCCATCTGCGGCGGGTGGAGGGGGTGTCGGGCGATGTCGTGCGCAAGGTACAGCCTCCTGGCAGTGGTGGACAGAGGCCTGCGGGCGGGGGGTCCGCCGGTGCGGTTCCCGGCGGGGGCGGCGACCCGCGACGACGATCGCTTGTTGAGTACGTGACAACAAGACGCCTTTCGGAATCCTGACTGCCGCATTGCTGAAGGGGAGGCCGGGCTTACCGGTCGATGGCGGCTCGATGGGCGGGGGATGGGCGCGGCTTGACCAAGGGGCCCGGGATCAGCGGGGCTTGAGGCCGTGCAGGAGGAGGTGGACGAGCTCTTCGATGCCGTCCAGGGCCGCCTCGGGGGCGAGCATGCCGCCCGCCGCGAAGGAGGCGATGCCCTGGAGGGTGGCGCCGGTCAGCAGGGTGAGGTGCCGCGGGTCGCCCGCGATGATCTCGCCGCGCTCCTGGGCGTCGGCGATGACCCGCTCCAGCGAGCCCACCGTCCGGTCGACGGCCGCGGCCATCTGCTCCGAGGCGTCCGGCTCGTGCTTGCGGGCGTACATGAGCTCCAGCAGCTCGGCGTTGTCGATCGCGAAGGCGAGATAGGCCCGGGCGAGGGCGGTGAGCCGCCGCTCCAGCGGGAGGGCGGCGTCGTCGGCGCCGTCCAGGGCCTGGCCCAGCCGGTCGTATCCGGCGAGCGCCAGGGCGTTGAGCAGGGCCTGCTTGTCCTTGAAGTGACGGCCGGGTGCGGCATGGCTGACGCCGGCCTCGCGGGCCAGTTCGCGCAGTGAGAGCGCGCCGGCCCCCTTCTCCCGCAGGGTGCGCTCGGCGCCGGCGAGCAGGGCGGAGCGCAGGTCTCCGTGGTGATAGGGGCGGCTCTCGGGCATGCGCACCATCGTATCCCGATGTTGATGCTGCCATCATTGTTGTCATTGACAGCATTGTTGGCGGCGCCTACATTCGAGGGTATGGCTGAGCAGAAGAGCAACGAGACATGGAACGCGGGCCGCCTGCCCGACCTCACCGGCCGGACCGTCGTCGTCACCGGCGCCAACAGCGGCATCGGTCTCACCGCGACCGACGCGCTGGCCCGGGCGGGTGCGCACGTCGTCCTCGCCGTACGGGATCCGGAGCGGGGGCGGGCCGCGGCGGCGACCGTGCGCGGCAGTACCGAGGTGCGGCGCCTGGACCTGGCGGACCTCTCCTCCGTGCGGGAGTTCGCCGGGGCCTGGCGGGAACCGCTGCACGCGCTGATCAACAACGCCGGCGTGATGATGCTGCCCAGGCAGCACACCAAGGACGGCTTCGAGACGCAGTTCGGCACGAACCATCTCGGTCACTTCGCCCTGACGAACCTGCTGCTCCCGCACATCACCGACCGCGTCGTCACGGTCTCCTCGGGCGCCCACCGCTGGGGTGGCGCGCGGATCGGCTTCGACGACCTGGACCTGACGACGGGCTACACCCCGCAGCGCGCCTACGCCCAGTCCAAGCTGGCGAACCTCCTGTTCACCCTGGAACTCCAGCGCCGGCTGGCGGAGTCGGGCTCCACCGTCCGCGCCCTGGCCGCCCACCCCGGCTACTCGGCCACCAACCTCCAGAGCCACGCGGCCAACCCGGCGGCGCGCGCCTTCATGCGCCTCGGCAACAGGTTCCTCGCGCAGGACGACCGGGCGGGTGCCCTCCCCACCCTCTACGCCGCCACCCAGGACCTGCCCGGCGCGAGCTACGTGGGCCCCGACGGCCTGGGTGAGATGCGCGGTGCCCCGACCCTGGTGGGCCGCTCCCGTGCGGCCAGCGACCCGCTGACGGCCCGTCGGCTGTGGCGGGTGTCGGAGGAGCTGACGGGCACGCTGTTCCCGCTGACCGTGGCCGGCGTAACAGGGGTGCGCAACCCGCTCCTGTGACGACCCTGTGCGCCGGTTCCCCCGGGCGTGCTTCCGCCGTGCCGCCCTTGCTGTGGCCGGTTCTTCCTTCCGCCCCCGACTCTCCTCTTCGTGATCATTCCTGAGTACGGCAGCCCCCTCTACACTGACCAGGCGACGGACTCGCATGCGGTGAGGGGCGGTTGACGGTGCGTAAGGCATGGATCGTGGCGAGTGTTGCGATCAGCTCCGCCCTGGCCTTCGTGATGCTGCTCGTCGTCGGGGTCTACATCGTCGCCGGGAACCTGGCCAATGGCGTGGGCGGTGGGGCGAAGGTGCTGGCCAAGGGGGCGGTGCCCGCCGCGTACTCGGGCCTGGTGGAGAAGTGGGGCAACCTCTGCCCCGCCATCAGCCCGGCCCTGCTCGCCGCCCAGCTCTACCAGGAGAGCGGGTTCAACCCGAAGGCCCAGAGCCATGCCGCCGCGCAGGGGATAGCGCAGTTCATCCCCGGCACCTGGGCCTCGCACGGCATCGACGGGGACAAGGACGGGGACCGGGATGTGTGGGACCCCAAGGACGCGATTCCCTCCGCCGCCTCGTACGACTGCGAACTCGCCTCGTACGTGAAGAAGGTCGGCGGGAATCTGACCGAAAACATGCTGGCCGCTTACAACGCCGGGGCGTACGCGGTGATCAAGTACGGGGGCGTTCCGCCGTACAACGAGACCCGGAACTACGTGAAGCGGATCACGACGCTCTCGGAGAGCTTCGCGGCGCCCGTCGGGCGGGTCGACCCCTCCGAGCAGGCCGCCGGTGCGATCGAGTACGCGCAGAAGAAGCTCGGCACGCCCTATCTGTGGGGCGGCACCGGTACCGCTGAGCAGGGCGGACGCTTCGACTGCTCGGGACTGACCCAGGCCGCCTACGAGACCGTGGGCATCAAGCTCCCGCGCGTCGCCAACGACCAGTACAACGCGGGACCGCACCCGGGTCGGGACGAACTGCTCCCCGGCGACCTCGTGTTCTTCTCGGACGACCCCACCAATTCACGGGCCATCCGGCATGTCGGTATTTATGTCGGAGGCGGGTACATGATCGATGCGCCGCGTACAGGTGCTGTGATCCGGTTCGACCCGATCGACACCCCTGATTACTTCGGAGCCACCCGAGTCACCGAAGATGGCGCGAAAGCACTGCCCACGACGGTGTGAGCCGAGCGTGAACCCACCCCCTGAGCTGCGAAGACGTATCTCTCTTCGATAACGTCTGCGTGATCATTCGGTGGAGTGTGGAACGTATCAACGGGGACCATGCGTTCCTGATGACGTAGCCGAGCGGACGTCAGTGCGGAAGCGGTCTACAACCACGGGGGTGGCAGGAGCGGCGCACGCACAGGTGCGCCCGAGAGACGACGAAGGGGCCGCAGCACCATGGCTGGACTCGCCGAATCCGGGTCGAACCCTGACGTCGACCTGCTCTACGACATCAATGGCCTGGCCAAGGATGCGCCAGGGTGGTTCGACCGGGTCATGGAGTTCGTGGGCGAGTACGGGCTTCTGCTCGCCATCGTCCTGCTCGTGGTCTGGTGCTGGTGGACCGTGCGGCGCCGGGGGGACGAGGACGCGGCGTCCTCCGTCGCGGCGCTGGTCTGGGCGCCGCTGGCGGCGGGGATCGCGGTGCTGGTGAACGTCCCGATACGGGGGTTCGTGGAGCGGCCGCGGCCGTTCCTCGACCATCAGGGGCTCGAGGTACTGGTCTCCGGCAAGACCGACTACTCGTTCGTGAGTGACCACGCGACGATCGTCATGGCGATGGCGGTGGGGCTGTTCGTCGCCCACCGGAAGTTCGGGCTCGTCGCGTTGGTGCTGGCGGTGTTCGGCGGGTTCATCCGTGTCTACATGGGCGTGCACTATCCGACGGATGTCGTGGGCGGGTTCGCGCTGGGTACGGCTGTGGCGTTGTTGTTGTCGCCGGTGGCCATGGCGTTGTTGACGCCGGTGACTCGGGCGGTGGAGCGGTCGCCTCGGGTGGGGTGGCTTGTGCGGGCTCGTGGGCGCGGGGCCGGTGACGGGGAGGGTGCGGTGATTCCCGGGGCTCGGCGGGAGTCGGCTTCTGAGCGGGACCTTGCTGCGTAGTGACCGGCGTCGCTGCTGAGGGCGGGTGGGTGCGCAGCCCGGCGTAGCGGGGTGCCGCTGCGCCCACCCGTGCCGCCCTTAGCGGCACGATTGCCCGCAGCTCAGTCCTACAGAGCCTGGGGATACGTGAAGAAGTGGTTCGGGTCGTACTCGTTCTTGAGCTTGGTCAGGCGTGTTGCCGCTTCTCCGTAGTACGCCTTGCGCCAGTTCGTCAGGGTCGGGTCCGTGTAGTTCTGGTAGGCCGCGCCTGAGGCGTGGGGGCGCATGGACTTGTGAGCCGAGGCCAGCCAGTCGCGGGCCGTGGCGCCCGACGTGCCCGGGCGCCAGGCGGCGATGTACTGGGCCAGCATGCGCGAGCGGCGGTGGACGAAGGCCGTGGACGTCGGGGAGACGCGGTTCACCGCCCCGCCCAGCGCGGTGAGCGCGATGCTGCCCGTGCCGCCGCGCACCGAGCTGATCTGGGACAGCAGCGTGCGGATGCCGGCCGCGGAGAGGGAGCGGTCGAAGAAGTCCGACGCCGCGGCGTACGTCTCGCGGCCCAGCGCGCCCTTCGGGGAACGGCCCGGGGTCGAGCCGGGCAGATGGCACTGGGCGTCCGTCGGGAACGAGGAGCAGCCGGCGTACACCTCCATCGACTCCTCGTAGGAGCGCCGCTTCAGGGAGACGCTGCTCGCCGGGGCGCCGACGCGGTCGGCGAGGCGGTCGACCGCGTTCTTGAGCTCGCCGTAGGTGCCGAGGGAGAAGGCCGCGACGGAGACGGTCGGCCTGCCGCCGGCGGCGCTCGCCAGATGGAGGGACGACCAGATCTCGTCCGGCTGCGACGGCCCCCACTCCTGCCAGGCCTTCACCACCGCGGCCGCCTTCGACGAGGGCCAGGACAGATACGCCGAGACGCCCTGCGGTGCCGGGTGGGTCTTGAAGTGCAGTTCCGTCACCACACCGAAGTTGCCGTTGCCGGCGCCGCGCAGGGCCCAGAAGAGGTCCTTGTTCTCGCGGGCGTTGGCGGTGAGCTGCTTGCCGTCGGCGGTGATCAGTGTGGCCTGGGTGAGGCTGTCGCAGGTCAGGCCGTACGCGCGGGAGACCACGCCGTGTCCGCCGCCGAGGGTGAGGCCGGAGACGCCGACGGTGGGGCAGGAGCCGGCGGGTATCGTGACGCCCTTCGCGGTGAGGGCGCGGTAGACGTCGATGAGTTTGGCGCCGGCGCCGACCACCGCGGTGCTGCCGGAGGCCCGCACGCGGTTGAGCTTCGAGACGTCGATGATCAGACGGCCGTCGCCCGAGGACCAGCCGGCGTAGGAGTGGCCGCCGTTGCGGATCGCCACGCGCAGGGCATGGGCGCGGGCGTAGGCCAGGGCCGTGCGGATGTCGTCCGGGTGGTCCACATACGCGACCGCTGCGGGCTTGAGGCTGTCGAAGCGGGTGTTGTAGAGCTGCCGGGCCGTGGCCCAGGCCGAGTCGCCCGGGCGGACGAGGGGGCCGTCGAGGTCGCGGGCGAGGGCGGACCAGTTGGCGGCGGTGACGTTCGACTTCGTCGTGGTCGTCGCGGTCCTGGCGGTGGCTCTGGCCCCGGAGCCTGTGTCCGACTTCGTGCAGGCGGTGGTGAAGGGTGTTGCGGCTGCGGCCATGCCTGCCGTGCCGGCTGCGAGGAATGTTCGCCGTTCCATGGGGCCTCCCGGTGGTTCCGTCGTGGGAGACGGGGCCGTGGGGATGGGGGTTCCATGGTGCTCGGCCTTGTCAGCCCGCCGCGTGCTTCTCCGCGTCCGTGCGCGCCTGGCTTCTCGCTCTTCGGGCCGGGCCTCGCCAGCCGCAGGTGCAGTGGGCCATGCAGAAGCGGCCCTTCTCCGTTGTGCTCGTGAGGTGTTCCGGCCCGTCCTGCTGCGCCACGCCGACCACCGTACTCACCCCAGGTAAAGGGTTTGCATGGCGGCTGCCGCGTGCTCGCGTGACGGGGGGCACATACCCGTCGTTATCAGGAACAACAAGGGGGCCCGTGACGGACGTACCGGCTGGGGGTAGGCAGGCGATGACTGGGCGGCAGCGGGAACGGTGGCACAGGCGGACGGGTGCGGCGGTCGTCGCGGCCGGGATCGTGGCCGGGGTGGGGCTGGGGACCGGCGGGTGTTCGGGCGGTGACGCGGCCGCCGGTGACTCCCGCGGCGGGGACCCGGTCGCCGTGCTGCGCCGGGCCGCCGACCGGCTGGTGGAGGCGGGGAGTTCGAAGGCCCGTACGTCGATGGAGATGGCGGCCGGCGGGACCCGGGTGACCATCCGGGGCGCCGGCGTCTACGACTACCGGAAGCGGATGGGGCGGCTGAAGGTGCTGCTGCCGCAGGATCCCGCGGGGGCCATGGAGCATCGGCCCATCACCGAACTGCTCGCGCCCGGGGCGTTGTTCATGAAGAACCGGGGTGCCGGTGTGCCGTCGGACAAGTGGGTGCGGGTGGACACGCGGACCCTGTCCGACGGGAACCTCGTCACGGGCGGGGCCACCGATCCGTTCGCGGCGGCCGAGGTGCTGCGCGGGGCGCGGACGGCGACGTACGTGGGCAGGACCGAGGTCGCGGGCACCGGGGTGCGGCACTACCGGGGCACGGCCGATCTCGGTGACGCCGCGAAGCGGGCCTCCGGCGGCAACAAGGGGGCCCTGGCCGCGGCGGCAAAAGGGTTCGCCACGGCCGAGGTGCCGTTCGACGCCTACCTCGACGACGAGGGCCGCATCCGCAAGGTCCGGCACCGGTTCAGCTTCGTGAACGGGCAGCAGAAGAGCCCCGTCGCCGTCGCCTCGACCACGCTGCTCTACGATTTCGGGGCTTCGGTGCGCGTACGGTTGCCGGACGACGACGACATCTACGCGGGCAAGATCGCCGAGAACTGACCGGCGTGAACTAGCCCGTCCGTGCCATGCGCGGTGTGTAGGCCGCTCCCTACTCTAGGAAGTCGGTAACGGCAGAGATGAGGTGATGCACGTGGCTCCGGTCGGCGGTACGGCAGTTCAGGACTACGTGGCCCTCGCCGAGATCGAGCTGTGCGGAGAGCTGATCATCGCGGCCTCGGCCGCGCACGAGGAGCGGCTCAGCCTGGAGAGCATCGACGAGGTGCTGAAAGTGGCCGAGGAGCGGGACGCTTCAGCCGCCAGGAGGTAACCGGCTCACGTCCGCATCATGCGGGCGATCGCCTGGGTCGCCTCCTTGACCTTCGCGTCGATCTCGTCACCGCCCTTGAGAGCCGCGTCCGCGACGCAGTGGCGCAGGTGCTCCTCCAGTAGCTGCAGGGCGAAGGACTGCAGGGCCTTGGTGGAGGCGGAGACCTGCGTGAGTATGTCGATGCAGTAGACGTCCTCGTCGACCATGCGCTGCAGGCCGCGGATCTGGCCCTCGATGCGGCGCAGGCGCTTGAGGTGTTCGTCCTTCTGCTTGTGGTACCCGTGAACACCGGCGTCAGTGACATTTCCGACATCGGTGGCGTCGGTCACGTCCGTCATCGGGTCCTCCTGGTGGGCAGTGAGCCGACATATACCCCTAGTGGGTATATGGTACCGAACTTTGCTGGGTATACGGCCCCTCGGACCGCCCCCGTGCTCACCACTGTGCCCGATGGGCGACACTGGGGGGCGGCCCGATAGCCGTGGCCGGATGATGCGCCTAGCATCGGCCTGACCGAAACCGAAGCAACGAAACCGAAGCACCCCGAGGACCCCACGTGCGCTTTCGTCTGACCCCCAGGGAGACGAGCTTCTACGACATGTTCGCCGCCTCCGCGGACAACATCGTCACGGGCTCGAAACTCCTGATGGAACTGCTCGGGGCGGACGCATCCGCCCGGGCCGAGATCGCAGAGCGTATGCGGGCAGCGGAACACGCAGGTGACGATGCCACGCACGCGATCTTCCACCAGTTGAACTCCTCGTTCATCACGCCGTTCGACCGCGAGGACATCTACTCCCTCGCCTCGTCCCTCGACGACATCATGGACTTCATGGAGGAGGCCGTCGACCTGGTCGTCCTCTACAACGTCGAGGAACTGCCCAAGGGCGTCGACCAGCAGATCGAGGTACTGGCGCGCGCTGCCGAACTGACGGCCGAAGCGATGCCGCATCTGCGGACGATGGAGAACCTCACCGAGTACTGGATCGAGGTCAACCGCCTGGAGAACCAGGCCGACCAGATCCACCGCAAGCTGCTGGCCCACCTCTTCAACGGCAAGTACGACGCCATGGAGGTCCTCAAGCTCAAGCAGATCGTGGATGTGCTGGAAGAGGCGGCGGACGCGTTCGAGCACGTGGCCAACACGGTGGAGACCATCGCCGTAAAGGAGTCCTGAGCCTCTTCATGGACACCTTTGCTCTGGTCGTGACCATCGCGGTCGCGCTCTTCTTCACGTACACCAACGGCTTCCACGATTCGGCGAACGCGATCGCCACGTCCGTCTCGACGCGGGCGCTGACGCCGCGGGCCGCCCTGGCCATGGCCGCGGTGATGAACCTCGCCGGCGCGTTCATGGGCTCCGGGGTCGCCAAGACCGTCAGCGAGGGGCTGATCCAGACGCCCGTCGGTTCGAAGGGGATGGGAATCCTCTTCGCCGCGCTGGTGGGCGCGATCGTCTGGAACCTCGTCACCTGGTACTTCGGGCTGCCCTCGTCCTCCTCGCACGCGCTGTTCGGCGGCATGGTGGGCGCGGCGCTGGCCGGCGGGACGACGGTCTACTGGAGCGGGGTGCTGGAGAAGGTCGTCATCCCGATGTTCATCTCTCCCGTGGTCGGTCTGCTGGCCGGCTATCTGGTGATGACCGCGATCATGTGGATCTTCCGCAAGGCCAACCCGCACAAGGCCAAGAGGGGTTTCCGCATAGCCCAGACCGTCTCGGCCGCCGGTATGGCGCTGGGGCACGGTCTGCAGGACGCGCAGAAGACGATGGGCATCGTGGTGATGGCGCTCGTCATCGCGGATGTCGAGGACTACGGCGACCCGATCCCGGTGTGGGTGAAGATCGCCTGTGCGGTGATGCTGTCGCTGGGCACGTACGCCGGTGGCTGGCGGATCATGCGGACGCTGGGGCGGAAGATCATCGAGCTGGACCCGCCGCAGGGGTTCGCGGCGGAGACCACGGGCGCGTCGATCATGTTCACCACGGCGTTCCTGTTCAAGGCGCCGATCTCCACGACGCATGTGATCACGTCCGCGATCATGGGCGTGGGCGCGACGAAGCGCGTGAACGCCGTGCGGTGGGGTGTCGCCAAGAACATCATTCTCGGCTGGTTCATCACGATGCCCGCGGCCGCGCTGGTCGCCGCGGCGTCGTACGGGATCGTGAGTCTGGCGTTCTTGTAGACAGCAGCTTGTAGACAGCAGAGTCAGTACGCGAAAAGGCCCGCCCCTGGGAGTAGGGGCGGGCCCTTTTCGGCCTCGCGGTGGCACCGCCATGCAGCACCGCGAGGAGTCTCGGCGGGGCCGGATCAGCCGAAGCGGCCGGAGATGTAGTCCTCCGTGGCCTGGACGGACGGGTTGGAGAAGATGCGCTCCGTCTCGTCGATCTCGATGAGCTTGCCGGGCTGGCCGACCGCGGCGAGGTTGAAGAACGCCGTGCGGTCGGAGACGCGCGCCGCCTGCTGCATGTTGTGCGTCACGATGACGATCGTGAAGCGCTCCTTCAGCTCGCCGATCAGGTCCTCGATGGCGAGGGTGGAGATCGGGTCGAGCGCCGAGCAGGGCTCGTCCATGAGGAGCACGTTCGGCTCGACCGCGATCGCCCGCGCGATGCACAGGCGCTGCTGCTGGCCGCCGGAGAGGCCCGAGCCGGGCTTGTTCAGGCGGTCCTTGACCTCGTTCCAGAGGTTCGCGCCCTTGAGCGACCGCTCGACGATGTCGGAGAGCTCGCTCTTCTTGTAGCTGCCGTTCAGCCGCAGCCCCGCCGCCACGTTGTCGAAGATCGACATCGTGGGGAACGGGTTGGGCCGCTGGAACACCATGCCGACCTCACGTCGCACGGACACCGGGTCGATGCCCGAGCCGTAGAGGTCCTCGTCGTCCAGCAGCACCTTGCCCTCGACCCGGCCGCCGGACGTCACCTCGTGCATACGGTTCAGCGTGCGCAGGAACGTCGACTTGCCGCAGCCGGACGGGCCGATGAACGCCGTCACCGAACGCGGCTCGACGGTCATCGAGATGTCCTCGATCGCCTTGTGGGAGCCGTAGTAGGCGGTGAGTCCGCTTACGTCGATTCGCTTGGCCATTAGTACGTCACTTCCAGACTCAGACAGTCGCTGTATGGCCGCGTCAGCGACCGGTCTTCGGGGCCTTCCAGCGGGCGATCCCGCGGGCCACCAGGTTCAGGAGCATCACGAAGGCGATGAGGGTGAGCGACGCCGCCCAGGCACGGTCGTAGGCCGCACCGGAGCCCGCGCTGTTCGCGTACTGCTGATAGATGTACAGCGGCAGCGAGGCCTGCGCACCCTCGAAGGGGTTGGCGTTGATGAACGCGTTGCCCCACACCAGCAGCAGGACCGGGGCGGTCTCGCCTGTGATGCGGGCGATCGACAGCATGATGCCCGTGGTGATGCCGCCGATGGAGGTCGGCAGGACCACCTTCAGGATGGTGCGCCACTTCGGGATGCCCAGCGCCAGGGAGGCCTCGCGCAGCTCGTTCGGGACGAGCTTGAGCATCTCCTCCGTGGAGCGGACGACGACCGGCATCATCAGGATGGCCAGGGCCAGCGAGCCGGCGAAGCCGAAGGGCTGCATGTCGAACATCAGCATGAGGCTGAGGATGAACAGACCCGCGACGATCGACGGGATGCCGGTCATGACGTCGACGAAGAACGTGATGGCCTTGGAGAGGTTCCCGCGGCCGTACTCCACGAGGTAGACCGCGGTGAGCACGCCGATCGGCGCGGCGATCACCGTGGCGAGACCGACCTGCTCCAGGGTGCCGAGGATGGCGTGGTAGATACCGCCGCCGGGCTCGGTGTCGGCGACGACGCCCATGGAGTGGGTCAGGAAGTAGATGTCGAGGACCTTCACACCGCGCGTGACGGTCGACCAGACCAGCGAGGCCAGCGGTATGACGGCGAGCAGGAAGGCGACCCAGACGAAGGAGGTCGCGATGCGGTCCTTGGCCTGGCGCTTGCCCTCGACGGCCGTGGCGATGGCGTAGGAGCCGACGAGGTAGAGGAGCGCGGCGATCAGGCCCCACTGGACCCGGCTGTGCAGGCCGCCGGCCAGGCCGATGCCGATCGCGACGGCGACGGAGCCGGCGGCGATGCCGTACGGGGCCCACTTGGGCAGGCGGGCGCCGCGCAGGGTGCTGGGGCCCTTGGGGGCGATGGTTGCGGTGCTCATGCGTTGGCCCCCGAGTACTCCTTGCGGCGGGCGATGATCGCGCGGGCCGCGCCGTTGACCAGCAGGGTGATGACGAACAGGACCAGACCGGAGGCGATCAGCGCGTCCCGGCCGAACTCGGTGGCCTCACCGAACTTGCTGGCGATGTTCTGCGCGAACGTGCCGCCGCCCGGGTCGAGCAGGCTGGTCTCGATCAGGAAGGTCGGGGAGAGCACGGTGGCGACGGCCATCGTCTCGCCGAGGGCGCGGCCGAGGCCGAGCATCGAGGCGGAGATGACGCCGGAGCGGCCGAAGGGCAGGACCGCCATGCGGATCACTTCCCAGCGGGTGGCGCCGAGCGCCAGGGCCGCCTCCTCGTGCATCTGCGGGACCTGCCGGAAGACCTCGCGGCTCACGTTGGTGATGATCGGCAGGATCATGATCGCGAGCAGGATGCCGACGGTCAGCATGGAGCGGGGGGCGCCGCCCTCCCAGGAGAAGATGCCGGTCCAGCCGAGGTAGTCGTTCAGCCAGCTGAAGAGGCCGGTCATGTTCGGCACCAGGACCAGCGCGCCCCAGAGGCCGTAGACGATGGACGGCACGGCGGCGAGCAGGTCGATCACGTAGGCGATCGGGCCCCTCAGCCGGCGCGGGGCGTAGTGCGTGAGGAACAGCGCGATGGCGACGGCGATCGGGACCGCGATGACCATGGCGATGATCGAGGAGACCACCGTGCCGAAGGCCAGGACGGCGATGCCGAAGTTCGGCGGGACGAGGTTGGTGTCCCACTCGAACGTGGTGAGGAAGTTGCCCTGGTCCTTGCTGATCGCGAGGGAGGCGCGGTAGGTGAGGAAGACCGCGATCGCGGCCATGATCACCAGCAGCAGGATGCCCGAGCCGCGGGAGAGACCGAGGAAGATGCGGTCTCCGGGCCGGGTGGTCCCGCGCGCCGCGCGCTTGTCGGTGGCCGGCTGCGGAGCGGGGGGAGGTGCGTCGGTTATCTGTGCGGATGTATCCATCAGGTTCTCCGGTCTGCGGAGCCGTACGCGGTGTGCGACGGCTCTGCGGAGCCGTACCGGCGGTACGGCCACTGGCGGCGGTGCACCGGACGGTGCGGCCCCGTCCCGGGGAGGGG
>NZ_JBHUQX010000257.1:0-13745 GCF_042674225.1 Streptomyces sp. NPDC056948 | reverse complement strand
CCGCCGTGGTACTCGTCCATCCACTGCTGGGCGAAGGTGCCGTCCTGGATCTCGGCGAGGACCTTCTTCATCTCGGCCTTGGTGGCGTCCGTGATGATGCGCGGGCCGGTGACGTAGTCGCCCCACTCGGCGGTCTCGGAGATCGACCAGCGCATCTTCTCCAGGCCGCCCTCGTACATGAGGTCCACGATCAGCTTCAGCTCGTGCAGGCACTCGAAGTAGGCGATCTCCGGCTGGTAGCCGGCCTCGGTCAGGGTCTCGAAGCCCGCCTTGACCAGCGCGGCCGTACCACCGCAGAGAACGGCCTGCTCGCCGAAGAGGTCGGTCTCGGTCTCCTCGGTGAAGGTCGTCTTGATGACGCCGGCGCGGGTGCCGCCGATGCCCTTGGCGTACGACAGGGCCAGCTCGAAGCCGTTGCCGGTGGCGTCCTGCTCGACGGCGGCGATACACGGAACGCCGCGGCCCTCCTCGTACTGGCGGCGGACCAGGTGGCCCGGGCCCTTCGGGGCGACCATGCAGACGTCGACGCCGGCCGGGGGCTTGATGAAGCCGAAGCGGATGTTCAGGCCGTGACCGAAGAACAGCGCGTCGCCGTCCTTCAGGTTGTCCTTGATGTGCTCCTCGTAGACCTGGGCCTGGATCGGGTCCGGGACGAGGATCATGATGACGTCGGCCTCGGCGGCGGCCTCCGACGGGCTCACCACGCGCAGGCCCTGCTCCTCGGCCTTGGCCTTGGACTTGGAGCCCTCGTGCAGACCGACGCGGACGTCGACACCCGAGTCACGGAGCGACAGCGCGTGGGCGTGGCCCTGGCTGCCGTACCCGATGACCGCGACCTTGCGGCCCTGGATGATGGACAGGTCGGCGTCGGCGTCGTAGAACAGCTCGGCCACTTTGGGTTCTCTCCTCGGGAGTGCAGGTGTTGCGTCCCACCGTATGACGGGGGGCGGAAGGGAAGTCTGAGGGTCTCGGAATACGGGCGGCCGACGGCGCGCCGACCGCCCGATTCAGGTCTTACGCCGACCGGTCCAGGGCGCGCAGCGACCGGTCCGTGATGGAACGGGCGCCGCGGCCGATCGCGATCGTGCCGGACTGGACCAGCTCCTTGATGCCGTACGGCTCCAGCATCTTGAGCATGGCGGACAGCTTCTCGCCGGATCCGGTGGCCTCGATGGTGACGGCCTCCGGGGAGACGTCGACGGTCTTGGCGCGGAAGAGCTGGACGATCTCGACGATCTGGGAGCGCGTCTCGTTGTCGGCGCGCACCTTCACCAGGACGAGTTCGCGCTGCACCGCCTGCGACGGCTCCAGCTCGACGATCTTGAGCACGTTGACGAGCTTGTTGAGCTGCTTGGTCACCTGCTCGAGCGGCAGGTCCTCCACCCCCACGACGATGGTGATGCGGGAGATGTCGGGGTGCTCGGTGACACCGACGGCGAGCGAGTCGATGTTGAAGCCGCGGCGGGAGAACAGGGCGGCGATCCGGGCGAGGATACCGGGCGTGTTCTCCACCAGGACGGAGAGCGTGTGCTTGGACATCATCTGCTTCCTTTACGGCTCTCAGTCGTCTTCGTTGTCGCCGAAGTCGGGGCGGACGTCCCGGGCGGCCATGATCTCGTCGTTGGAGGTGCCGGCGGCGACCATCGGCCAGACCAT
Source organism: Streptomyces sp. NPDC056948 (assembly GCF_042674225.1). NCBI lineage: Bacteria > Bacillati > Actinomycetota > Actinomycetes > Kitasatosporales > Streptomycetaceae > Streptomyces > Streptomyces sp. NPDC056948. The sequence continues at coordinate 12,089 of NZ_JBHUQX010000257.1, read as the reverse complement.
CGCGTCCTCGTGGACGATGAAGTCGACGACGACCGGGCGGTCGTTGATCGAGTTCGCCTCCTCGATGACCTTGTCGAGGTCGTCCGGGGACTCGCAGCGGATGGCGTAGCAGCCCATGGCCTCCGACAGCTTCACGAAGTCGGGGACGCGGGTGCCGCGGGCCTGAGGGTTGACGTCGTCCGGACCGGAGTGCAGGACGGTGTTGGAGTACCGCTGGTTGTAGAAGAGGGTCTGCCACTGGCGGACCATCCCGAGGGCGCCGTTGTTGATGACGGCGACCTTGATCGGGATGTTGTTCAGGGCGCAGGTGGTGAGCTCCTGGTTGGTCATCTGGAAGCAGCCGTCGCCGTCGATGGCCCAGACGGCCTTGTCCGGCGCTCCCGCCTTGGCGCCCATGGCGGCCGGGACGGCGTAGCCCATGGTTCCGGCCCCGCCAGAGTTCAGCCAGGTGCCCGGCTTGTCGTACTCGATGAAGTGGGCGGCCCACATCTGGTGCTGGCCGACGCCCGCCGCGAAGATCGTGCCCTCGGGTGCGAGCTGTCCGATGCGCTGGATGACCTGCTGCGGGGAGAGCGAGCCGTCGTCGGGCTGGTCGTAGCCGAGCGGGTAGGTGTCGCGCCAGCGGCTCAGGTCCTTCCACCAGGCGCTGTAATCGCCCTGGTGGCCTTCGCTGTGCTCCTTCTGGACGGCCTGGATCAGGTCGGCGATGACCTCGCGGGCGTCCCCGACGATCGGCACGTCGGCGGCGCGGTTCTTGCCGATCTCGGCCGGGTCGATGTCCGCGTGGACGATCTTGGCGTAGGGGGCGAAGCTGTCCAGCTTGCCGGTGACGCGGTCGTCGAAGCGGGCGCCGAGGGCGACGAGCAGGTCGGCCTTCTGCAGGCCGGTGACGGCGGCCACGGAGCCGTGCATGCCGGGCATGCCCAGGTGCTGCGGGTGGTCGTCGGGGAACGCGCCGAGCGCCATCAGGGTGGTGGTGACGGGCGCGCCGGTGAGCTCGGCGAGGACCTTCAGCTCGGCGGTGGCCTTGGCCTTGAGCACGCCGCCGCCGACGTACAGCACGGGCCGCCTGGCCTGGGTGATCAGCTTGGCGGCCTCGCGGATCTGCTTGGCGTGCGGCTTGGTCACCGGGCGGTAGCCGGGCAGGTCCATGGCGGGCGGCCAGGAGAAGGTGGTCTTCGCCTGGAGGGCGTCCTTGGCGATGTCGACCAGGACCGGGCCGGGGCGGCCGGTGGAGGCGATGTGGAAGGCCTGGGCGATGATCTGCGGGATGTCCTCGGCCTTGGTGACGAGGAAGTTGTGCTTGGTGATCGGCATGGTGATGCCGACGATGTCCGCCTCCTGGAAGGCGTCCGTGCCGATCGCCTTGGACGCCACCTGGCCGGTGATCGCGACCAGCGGCACGGAGTCCATGTGCGCGTCGGCGATCGGGGTGACCAGGTTGGTCGCGCCGGGTCCCGAGGTGGCCATGCAGACGCCGACCTTGCCGGTGGCCTGCGCGTAGCCGGTGGCGGCGTGACCGGCGCCCTGCTCGTGCCGGACCAGGACGTGGCGCACCCTGGTGGAGTCCATCAGCGGGTCGTAGGCCGGGAGGATCGCACCGCCTGGAATGCCGAATACCGTGTCGGCGCCGACCTCCTCGAGAGAGCGGATGAGGGACTGCGCGCCCGTCACCTGCTCGGGGGCGGAGTGTCCTCCGGATCGGGGCCGGGGCTGCGGGTGATGGGCCCCGGTGGCCTGCTCGGTCATCGGCATTCTCTTCTCAGATGCTGAGGGTTTTTTGCGAGGTTTGTGCAGTTTTCGGCTGCTGCACACAGGGCGCCTGTGCAACAAAAAACCCCTCGTGCCATAAGGCAAGCGAGGGGAGCGCGCCGGGTGGAGTCGCTGAGCGGTCGAGGCTCAGCGTCAGCCGACGCGCTTTCCAAGTACGAGAATTCGGGTGCGCATGGCACAGACCCTCCCCCCGGCACACACTCACTGTCAAGTGGGTGGGACGGGAGTCTCATTATGTGAGCGTAGGGCCGTACCGCCTCCGATGACGGCGGACACTCCCGAGCTGTACACCCGCGGGGCGCCGCCCGCGAACGCCGGCTCGGCCGGTCCGTTCGGCACCGGATAGTGACCGGAAGCGAGTGCCCGGCGCAGCCGGTACTCGTCGAGCGGTCCGGAGAACGCCATGCCCTGCCCGTGCGTGCAGCCCATCGCGCGCAGGGCGACGACCTGCTCGGGCAGGTCCACCCCCTCGGCCACGGACTTCAGCCCGAGATCGGTGGCGATGCGCAGCAGCCCACTGGTGATCTTGTACAGCCGGGCGGACTCGACGACGCCCTCGACCAGACCGCGGTCGAGTTTCAGGACGTCGACGGGGAGCCGCCTGAGGGCCGTGATCGCCGCGCAGTCGCTGCCGAACCCGTCGAGCGCGATCCGGACGCCGACCCGCCGCAGGGCGCCGAGACGCCGCTCCAGCTCGTCCGGCGAGACCCTCGGGCCGGTGTCGGACAGCTCGATGATCAGCGACCCGGACGGCAGCCCGTGCCGCGTGAGCAGCGCCTCGATCGAGCCGAGCGGCATCGACCGGTCCAGCAGCCGGCGGGCGCTCATCCGGACGACGACCGGCACGGACAGACCGGTCGCCTGGCGCTCGGCGGCCTGCTCGACGGCCTCCTCGATCATCCACCGGCCCAGCTCGGCGGTCTTGTCGCTGTCCTCGGCCACGCGCAGGAACTCCGCCGGGGTGAAGAGCACCCCCTGCGAGGAGCGCCAGCGCGCCTGCGCGGACACCGAGGTGATCCGGCCGTCCTCCAGGCAGACCACCGGCTGGTGCAGCAGGGCGAACTCGCCGTCGTGCAGCGCGGCCCGCAGGCGCGTGGCCAGCTCCGCCTTGCGTACGACGTCCTGCTGCATCTGAGGCTTGTACAGCTCGACGCGGCCCTTGCCGCCGGCCTTGGCGCGGTACATGGCCAGGTCGGCGTTGCGCAGCAGTTCGCCCGCGCCGAGGCCCGTTTCCGCGAAGGCCACGCCGATGGAGGCGTTGACCCGGACATCGTTGCCGTCGATGAGGTACGGCTGGGACAGCGTCGTCCTGAGGCGGTCGGCGAGTTCCACTATGTGCCGTTCCCGGGCGGCCCGGTCGCGGGTGTTGTCCCCGACGATCAGGGCCGCGAACTCGTCGCCGCCCAGCCGGGAGGCGGTGTCGCCCTGCCGGACCGAGTCCTGGAGTCTGCGGGCGGCCTGGACGAGCAGCTCGTCCCCCGCCTGGTGCCCGATGGTGTCGTTGACGGCCTTGAAGCCGTCGAGATCGATGAACAGCACGGCCGTGTTCCGCAGGGCCACGCCCCGGTCGGAGGCCCGGCGGCCCGAGAGCGCGTGCTGGACGCGCTTGGTGAACAGGGCGCGGTTGGGCAGGTCCGTGAGCGGGTCGTGCTCGGCGTTGTGCTGCAACTGGGCCTGGAGCCGGACCCTTTCGGTCACGTCCCTGCTGTTGAAGATGAGGCCGCCGTGATGGCGGTTGACGGTCGACTCGACGTTCAGCCAGCCTCCGTCACCCGAGCGGAAACGGCACTCGATGCGCGTAGTGGCTTCCTCGACCGGGTTGGCGGCGAGGAACCTGCGCGCCTCGTGCACGACGCAGCCCAGGTCCTCCGGGTGGATGAGATTGGCCAGTTCCGTACCCACCAGGTCCTCCGCCGAGCGGCCGTACACACCGGCGGCGGCCGGGGAGACGTACCGGAGGACGCCGCTGGGCGCGGCGATCATGATCACGTCGCTGGAGCCCTGTACCAGGGAGCGGAAGTGGTTCTCCTTCTGCGCCAGTTCCTGGGTGAGGGTGATGTTGTCGAGCAGCATGATGCCCTGGCGCACGACGAGCGCGAGCACGACCGTGCCCCCGGTCAGCAGGACCACACGGTCGACGCTGCGGCCGTTGAGGACGTTGTAGAGGATCCCCAGTGTGCACACGGCGGCCGCGAGATACGGCGTGAGGGCGGCGAGGGAGCCGGAGATGGGCCGGGTGGCCGGATACCGGCCGAGCTCGCCCCCGGGTGTGGGCGGCTGGTGGTGCGGGCCGCTGCGCTGCCCGGGCACGTGCTCGTGCACCACGCGCGTGTGCCCCGCCGTGCTCTGCCGGTCCGGGCCGTGCCGGTCGGTGTCCTGCGTGCGGGGCGCGGCCCACGGGGCGTACGCCAGGAGCAGCGAGCCGGCGAACCAGCCCGCGTCGAGGAGCTGGCCGGAGCGGTAGTCGTGGTGCATCAGCGGCGAGGTGAACAGGGCGTCGCACATCACGGTCAGCGCGAGCGCGCCGATGGCGGTGTTGACCGCGGAGCGGTTCACCGCGGACCGCCTGAAGTGCAGCGCGAGGACCATGCTGACCAGCGCGATGTCGAGCAGCGGGTAGGCCAGCGACAGCGCGATGTGCGCCACGCCGGGCCCTTCCGACTTCGCGGCCTGGGCGAGGGCGAGGCTCCACGCCAGGGTGAGCAGCGAGCCGCCGATCAGCCAGGCGTCCAGCCCGAGACAGACCCAGCCGGCCTTGGACACCGGCCGCTTGGCGAGCACGAGCAGCCCGACGATCGCGGGCGGCGCGAAGCACAGGAAGAACAGGTCGGCGTAGCTGGGGCTGGGCACGGGCAGTCCCAGAACCACCTCGTACCACCCCCAGACCAGGTTGCCGAGGGCCGCCATGGCCGAGGAGAGGCCGAACAGCAGCCAGGCCGGTCGAAAGCGGGTGCGGCGGTTGCGGGCGTAGAGGAAGCACGAGACGGAAGCGGTGGCCGCCGCGGCGCTCAGCCCGAAGTCGCCCATGATGAGGGCCACTTGATATGAGCCCCAGCCGAGCGCGGCACCGACGGCGTATCCCGCGCAGACCAGGGCGAGGACGAGTTGCAGGGCCAGGCCCGGCCGATGGCCGCGGGCCGGCGTACGGGGCAGCAGCACCCCCGGCGACGGAGGCTGTGCCCGCAGCGCTCCGTCCAGCATGGGGGTCGGCGGCGCACTCACCGGACCCTCCCGGGCCGTACTCCTTGATGGTGATCACTGTGGTGGGTGTGGTGGCCGCCGTGATCGGCGTGGTGACCGCGTCTGAACGCGGCCGTCCGCCAGGGTCGCCGCCGGCCGCCCCGCCCCGTCGGATCGCTCGTCCAAAGGCCGTGCATCGCCTGTCGCCCCCCTCACAGTCCGAAGTGTCCGTCCCCGGCGCCGAATTCCCCCGGCGCTGCCCCTGTCGGGACGATACACCAGTCTCGTCACTCAGGGACATAGGTTCTCTACTCTCCGTGACGATCAACAGATATATGAGTACCCACCGCACCCGAAGGATTGCGGACGGTACCCGAGGTCGATTCAGCCTGTTGATGCACCCGTCGTAAGGATCACGTTGCGCAGCGGCTCCCGGTTCACATAACGGTTCAACTGGTCCACCAGGAGCCGCTCGGCGCGCGGAAGGAACGCGGAGGTGGGTCCGCCGACATGGGGGCTGATGAGTACCCCCGGCGCACGCCACAACCGGTGTTCGCGCGGCAGGGGCTCGGGGTCGGTGACGTCGAGGGCGGCGGTGATGCGGCCGGTCTCCACCTCGGCGAGCAGGGCCTTGGTGTCGACGACGGGGCCGCGGGCCACGTTGACCAGGAGCGCGCCGTCCTTCATCCGGGACAGGAAGTCGGCCCCGGCCAGGCCACGGGTGGTCTCCGTGAGCGGCGTGGACAGGATGACGATGTCCGCTTCCGGGAGCAGGGAGGCGAGTTCGGTGAGCGGATGCACCGGACCGCGCGCCGTGGTGCGCTCGGAGCGCGCGACGCGCGCCACCCGCGCCACCTCGAACGGAACAAGCCGGTCTTCGATGGCCGCGCCGATCGATCCGTATCCCACGATGAGGACGTTCTTGTCCGCGAGCGCGGGCCGGAACCCGCCGAGCCACTCCCCCCGGTCCTGCGCGCGGACGAAGTCGGGGATCCCGCGCAGCGACGCCAGGATCAGCGCGAGGGTGAGCTCTCCGGTGCTGGCCTCGTGCACTCCGCGCGCGTTGCACAGCCGCACGCCCGGACGCAGGTGCCGCAGCCCGGGCTGCACGTGGTCGATCCCGGCCGAGAGGGTCTGCACGACCTCTACGTGGCTCATCTCCGGCATCGGGCGCACGCACAGCGGGCTGGGCTTCATGTAGGGGACGACGTAGAAGGCGCAGTCCGCCGGGTCCGCGGGGAAGTCGTCCCCGCCGTTCCAGTAGCGGTAGCCGGGACCCTCGGGGAGTCCCTCGATCTCGTCCGGCGGGATGGGCAGCCACACGTCAGCACTCATGCTCTGGAGGCTATGTCAGGAGCGTGCGACGGCAGAGGTTAGGTTGGGGTGGCCGGAACAGGGAGGGTCACGACCAGGTGGAGCGCAGGACGATCGGCGCGGCGGCGCTCGCGGTGGGGGCCGTCGGACTCGGGTGCATGCCGATGAGCTGGGCTTACGGCACGTCGCGCCAGCGTGGCGACGAGTCGCTCAGGGCGGTGCACCGGGCGCTCGACCTGGGCGCTTCCCTGCTGGACACGGCCGACATGTACGGCCCCTTCACCAACGAACTGCTGGTGGGACGGGCGTTGAAGGAGCGCAGGTCCGACGCGTTCGTGTCGACCAAGGTCGGTCTGCTCGTGGGCGACCAGCACATCGTCGCCAACGGCCGCCCGGGGTATGTGAAACGGGCCTGCGACGCCTCGCTGCGGCGCCTCCAGACGGACGTCATAGACCTCTACCAGTTGCACCGGGCCGACCCGGAGGTGCCCGTCGAGGAGACGTGGGGCGCGATGGCGGAGCTCGTCCAGGCCGGGAAGGTGCGGGCGTTGGGCCTGTGCGCGGTCGGCGCGCGGGCCGGCCGCCGCGGCGGGGCCCGGCTGCACGACGCGACGATACGGCAGCTTGAGCGGGTGCAGCAGGTCTTCCCGGTGAGCGCGGTGGAGGCGGAGCTGTCGGTGTGGTCGCCCGAGGCGCTGGAGACCCTGCTGCCGTGGTGCGAGACGCGGGGCGTCGGCTTCCTCGCCGCGATGCCGCTCGGCAACGGCTATCTGACCGGCAGGCTGCGGACCGGCGCGGGCTTCGAGGCGGACGACCTGCGCGCCCGGCACCCCCGCTTCACGGGCGAGATGATGGCCGCGAACCAGCCGATCGTCGCGGGCCTGCGGCGTGTGGCCCGCCGCCACGGCGAGCACGTCACCCCCGCCCAGGTCGCCCTCGCCTGGATACTCGCCCAGGGCCCGCACGTGGTCCCGGTCCCGGGCACGAAGCAGGAGCGCTGGGTCACGGAGAACGCGGCCGCGACGACCCTGCGCCTGACGCCGGACAATCTGCGGGAAGTGGCGGTGCTGCCCCGGGCTCAGGGGTCGTGGGACTGATCCGGGGCCGGGCTCCGCGGCCTTCGGAGCCTTCGGCACAAACCCGCCCAGGGCCCCCTGTTCCCGGTTCGGGGTTCGGCGATCGGGAACTTGTGAGGCGCGAGCGGTGTATGACAAGGAGAACCCGCCGCGTCGAAGGGACCATGATCGTGCAACGTCGAGCCGTGCCGGCCGTGTTGGCCGCCGCCGCGCTCCTGCTGACGGCCGGCTGCTCCTCCGACGGCGGAGGATCGTCCGGCTCGGACGAGGGCGCCTCTCCTGGCCGTACGACACCGCAGTCCTCCGCGCCGCCGGGGAAGGCCGCCGAAGAGACACCTCCCGCCAAGGGCTCGGTGAAGGTGGTGCGCACCGTCGCCGAGGGCCTGGACTCCCCCTGGGGCCTCGCTCCCCTGCCGGGCGGCGGCCTGCTCGTCTCCTCCCGGGACGACGGGACGATCGTCCGGGTCGACGAGAAGACCGGGAAGAAGACCGAGCTGGGCGAGGTGCCGGGCGTATCGGCCGCCGGCGAGGGCGGCCTGCTGGGCATCGCCCTGTCACCCGACTACGCCTCGGACCACATGGTCTACGCGTACTTCACCTCGGCGTCGGACAACCGCATCGTCCGGATGCTGTACGACGAGAAGAAGCCCTCCGGCGAGCAGCTCGGCGCTCCCGACACGGTCTTCAAGGGCATCCCCAAGGGCTTCATCCACAACGGCGGCCGGATCGAGTTCGGCCCGGACAAGATGCTCTACGCCGGCACCGGCGAGAGCGGCGACACCGGCCTGTCCCAGGACAAGGACTCGGTGGGCGGCAAGATCCTGCGCCTGACCCCGGAGGGCGAGCCCGCGCCGGGCAACCCGTTCTCCGGCTCGCCGGTGTACTCGTACGGCCACCGCAATGTGCAGGGCCTCGCCTGGGACACCAACCAGCGGCTCTTCGCCTCGGAGTTCGGCCAGGACACCTGGGACGAGCTCAACGCGATCAAGCCGGGTGACAACTACGGCTGGCCGGAGGCCGAGGGCAAGTCGGGCGACGGGGACTTCCACAACCCGATCGACCAGTGGACCACGGCCGAGGCGTCCCCCAGCGGCATCGCCTACGCCGAGGGGTCGATCTGGATGGCGGGCCTGCGCGGCAAGCGGCTGTGGCGCGTCCCGCTGAACGGCACGGAGGCCTCGGCCGAACCGCAGGCCTTCCTGGACGGCGAGTACGGCCGGCTGCGCACGGTGGTCCCGGCGGGCGGCGACCGGTTGTGGCTCGTGACCAGCAACACGGACGGCCGGGGCAGCCCGAAGGACGGGGACGACCGGATCCTCGAGGTGCGGGTGAAGTAGGCCGCTGGTCCTCGCTGGGGCCTAGTCCTCGTGGTCTTCCGGCTCCTGCTGCGGGCGTACGACGACCTTCCCGGACGCCAGGTCTATCGGCCCGCGTCCGGGATCACTGTCACCGGTGTCCTCCCGGGTCAGTTCCAGGCGGTTCTGCTCGTCGCGGGTGTGCTTGCGGCCGGGCGAGAACAGCTCCTCGAACACGTTGAACACGGTGCCTCCCTCGGCCGCGGCGACAGCGGCCTCCCTTACAGCGTATGCCTCAGCCCGCCGGGCGGGGCATGAGCGATTCGGCCGGAAACAGCCCCAGGCGGTGCGCCACCGCCGCCGCCTCGCCGCGCCCGGAGACGCCGAGCTTCGCCAGGATGTTGGAGACGTGGACGCTCGCGGTCTTCGGGGAGATGAACAGTTCCTCGGCTATCCGGCGGTTGGTGTGGCCGACGGCGACCAGGCGCAGTACGTCCCGTTCCCGGCTGGTGAGGCCGAGGGCCTCGGCGGGGTCGGCGGGGGCGAGGGCCGGTTCCGTGACGGGCGTGAGCGGGAGGCGGGCGCGCTGGGCGAGCGCGGTGGCGGACTCGGCCAGGGGCCGGGCGGCGAGGTGGCGGGCGACGGCGTGGGCGAGGCGCAGCAGCTCCGTGGCGCGGTCGCGCTCGTCCTCGCCGCCGTCCGTCAGCAGGGACTCGGCCAGGCGGTACCGGACGCGGGCGAGGTCGTAGGGCCGCTCCAGGGGTTCGAAGGCGGTCACCACCCGCGACCAGGTGTCCGGGGTGCTCCGGCCCTCGGCGCGGTGGAGTTCGGCGCGGACCCACTGCTCGTGGGCGAGCCAGACAGGGGCGTTGGTGGTGAGGCGCTTGGCGGTCGTGAAGATGCCGTCCAGGGCCTCCGCGCGGCCGTCCCGCGCGGCGGGCAGGGCCCGGGCGTCGGCCTCCGCGGTGGCCGCTTCGAGCAGCAGCGGCCAGGCGTAGCGCTGGGTGCCGGGCGGGAAGCCGGACTCCAGGGTGCGGGCCAGTTCGGCGCGGGCGTCGGGGAGGCGGCCCTCGGCGACGGCCACGGCGATGGTGAGGCAGGAGACCGGGAGGTCGTGCTGCGGCATGGGGTCGAGCGGGCCATAAGCGGCGCGGCCCTCGGCCAGGTGGCGGGCGGCCTCGGGCACCTGGCCGCGGGCGAGCGCGAGGAAGGCCAGGCTGTTGGCGCCGGAGCCGTGCGGCCCGGCCGTCTGCCCGCGCCGCTGGGCGTTGCCGGCGGCCTCGACGGCCTCGTCCCAGCGGCCCAGCGAGAGGAGCGACTCGGCGAGGTTGCTCCAGATCCAGGCCTCGGCGACCCGCAGGCCCATCGCCCCCGTGAGCCGCAGGCCCTCGCGCAGGATCTCGACGGACTCCTCGGAACGGCCGATGCCCTCGAGGACGGAGGGCAGGTTCACATGGCTGCGGCCCACGATCGGCGCGAGGCTGCGGGCGACCACCTCGTCCCTGACCTCGTACATGTGCGTGAGCCCGGCCTCGATCTGCCCGGCGTCGACCATGAGGCCGCCGAGGGTGAGCCGGGCGTTGGACTCGATGTCGTCGGCGCTCACCATGCGCGCGTACTCGACGGCCCGCTCGGCGGCCGTCAGGGCCTCCGGGCCGGGCTCGTGGAGCATCGACCAGTGGGCGGCCGTGGCGAGCACCTCGGCGTGCACCTCGGACGGCGGCAGGCCCCGGACCAGCTCCTGCGCGGTGGCGATCTCCTTCCAGCCGTCGCCGCGGGCGAGGCTCTGCACCAGCCGGGAGCGCTGGATCCAGAACCAGGCGGTGCGCAAGGGGTCGTCCTCGTCGTCCAGCAGGCGCAGCGCCCGCTTGGTGATCTTCAGGGCGCGTTCGCGCTCCCCGCAGAGCCGTCCGGCCACGGCCGCCTCGGCCAGCAGGTCGAGGTGGCGCAGCGCGGTGGTGGCCGGGTCGCAGCCGCAGGGAGGGTAGACCTCGGCGTAGTCGACGGGGCGCAGAGAGCCGCGTACGGCGTCGGGGGCGGCGTCCCACAGTTCCATGGCCCGTTCCAGCAGCCGCAGTTGCTCGGCGTAGGCGTGGCGGTGGCGGGCCTCGACCGATGCGTCGAGGACGGCGGGCAGGGCCTTGGCGGGGTCGTGGGCGTGGTACCAGTAGCTGGCCAGGCGGGCCGCGCGCTGATCGGCGGGGACGAGGGTGGGGTCGGTCTCCAGGGCTTCGGCGTAGCGGCGGTTGAGGCGGGAGCGTTCGCCGGGGAGCAGGTCGTCGCTGACGGCCTCGCGGACCAGGGAGTGGCGGAAGCGGTAGCCGTCGCCGCCGGGTGCGCGGGCGAGGATGCTGGCGTTCACGGCGGCCCGCAGCGCCTCGATGAGGTCGTCCTCGGCGAGCCGGGCGACGGCGGCCAGCAGCCGGTACTCGACGGTGGAGCCGCCCTCGGCGACGATCCGGGCCACCTGCTGGGCGGCCTCGGGCAGCCCTTCCACGCGGACGAGCAGCAGGTCGCGCAGGGAGTCGGTCAGGCCCGTGCGGCAGCCCTCGTGGCCGGCGACGGCGAGTTCCTCGACGAAGAAGGCGTTGCCGTCGGAGCGCTCGAAGATCGCGTCGATCCGGTCCGGGGCGGGTTCGTGGGCGAGGATGCCGGTGACCTGGCGGCACACCTCCTCGCGGTTGAAGCGGGCGAGTTCGAGGCGGCGGACGGTGCGGAGCCGGTCGAGTTCGGCGAGCAGGGGCCTGAGCGGGTGGCGGCGGTGGATGTCGTCGGAGCGGTAGGTGGTGAGGACGACGAGGCGGCCGGTGCGCAGGGTGCGGAAGAGATAGGCGAGCAGGTGGCGGGTGGAGGCGTCGGCCCAGTGCAGGTCCTCCAGGGCGAGGACGACCGTGTGGCCGGCGGCGATGCGCTCCAGGAGGCGTGCGGTGAGCTCGAAGAGGCGGGCCATGCCGTCCTCGTCGTGCCGCCCGGTGCCCGACTCGCCCAGCTCGGGCAGCAGCCGGGCCAGCTCCTCCTCCTGTCCGGCGGCCGCGGCGGCCAGCTCGTCGGGGAGTTCGCGGCGCAGGGCGCGCAGCGCGGTGGAGAACGGCGCGAAGGGCAGGCCGTCGGCGCCGATCTCCACACAGCCGCCGAGTGCGACCACCGCCCCCCGGCGGCGGGCGGCGGCGGCGAACTCCTCGACCAGGCGGGTCTTGCCGACTCCGGCCTCCCCGCCGATGAGCAGGGCCTGCGGCTCGCCCTCGCGGGAACGGGCGAGGGCGTCGTGCAGCGTGCCCAACTCCTCGGCACGGCCGACGAACACGGGGCTGACGGACCTGGTCTCCACGGCCCCGAGCATCGCATGCGCGTCTGACAGCGCGGCACCGGTTTTCCCGCGGACGGCCGGATCACCGGCCGGCGTTCCCGTACGAACGGCGGGTTCGCCGGCCGCCGCGTCGGTGTGATCGGC
>NZ_JBHUQX010000256.1:0-13769 GCF_042674225.1 Streptomyces sp. NPDC056948 | reverse complement strand
CCATGAAGGTCGTCGTCGACATGAACAAGTGCCAGGACCACGGCCAGTGCGTCTTCGCGGCCCCCGACGTCTTCCACATGGACGACGCCGGCCGCCTGGCCTACGTCCCCGACCCCGACGACGCCCTGCGCGACGAGGTCGAGGAGGCCGCGGACGTCTGCCCGCTCCAGGCCATCCGGATCGAGGACTGACATGAGCGGGCGCATCGTCGTGGCCGGCGCCTCCCTGGGCGGCCTGCGGGCGGCCGAGCAACTGCGCGCCGCCGGCTGGACCGGCGGCATCACGGTGCTCGGCGACGAGCCGCACCCGCCGTACAACCGGCCCCCGCTGTCCAAGGAGGTCCTCGCGGGCAAGGCGGCCTTCACTTCGCTGGCCTTCACCCCGAAGGCGTCCGTGGCGGACGTGGAGTGGCGGCTGGGCACGAAGGCGGTCGCGGCCCGGCTCGCCGAGCGGACCGTCGAGCTCGGCGACGGCTCGGTGCTCTCCTACGACGGTCTGGTCGTCGCCACCGGTATGCGGCCCCGGCGGCTGCGCTGCCCCGGGCCGGCCGCCGGTCGTCATACCGTCCGCACGATCGACGACGCCCAGGTCCTGCGGGGCGAACTCACCCGGCCCGGGGTGCGGGTGGTCGTGGTCGGCGCGGGGTTCATCGGCTGCGAGGTCGCCGCGACGGCTGTCGGGCTGGGCGCGGGTGAGGTGACGGTGGTCGACCCGCTGCCCCTGCCGATGGTCGGACCGCTCGGTGAGCTGCTCGCGCGTGTGTTGCTGCGGCGGCACGAGGAGCGGGGGGTTCGTTTCGTGCTCGGTGCGGGTGTCGCCGGGTTCGAGGGGCGGGACCGTGTCACCGGTGTCGTCCTGGGCGACGGCTCCGTGCTCCCCGCCGATGTGGTGGTGGAGTCCGTCGGCTCGGTCGCCAATACCGAGTGGCTGGACGGCAACGGGCTCGACCTGGACGACGGGGTGCTCACCGATGAACACTTGCGCGTCGGCGGCCGGCCCGAAGTCGTCGCCGTCGGCGATGTCGCCCGCTTCCCCAACGCCCGCTACGACGGAGTGCCGCGCCGGGTCGAGCACTGGTCCGTCCCGGCCGACTCGGCCAAGCATGCCGCGAAGGTGCTGGTCGGTGGCGCGGCCGGTCTGACGCCCTTCGCGCCGCTGCCCACCTTCTGGAGCGACCAGCACGACTTCCGGCTCCAGTCCTTCGGCGCGCCCGCTCTCGGGCTCGGCGACGTCCGCGTCCTCGACGGCGATCCGTCGGGGGACGTCCTGGTCGGCTACCACAACGACGGACTGCTGACCGGTGTCGTCGCGCTCGGCGGACCGGCCGCCGCGAGGGGCGCCGCCCGTTACCGCGCCGAGCTGCTCCGGCAGCCCACCCGCACTGTGCAAGGAGCCCTCAAGTGAGCGTTGTCCGTGGTTACTTCCATCCCAAGACGGCGAGCGGTGCCTCGTCGCTGATCCCCGCCCCGCCGTGGCGCTACTCCGGTGATCTGCTCACCGTCGAGTATCGGACGGACCCCTCTCGGGTGCGCGAACTGCTGCCCGAGCCATTGGAGCTGGCCGACGAGGATCCGGGGGCCGTTGCCCTGATCTGGGCGGACTGGCAGTCGTGTTCGGGGGCGGGGGAGGAACTGCTCGATCCTGTGCGGGCGCAGTACAAGGAGGCGTTCGCGGTGGTGCGGTGCGGGTTCCGCGGGCGGACCTATTCGCGGTGTGTCCACATCTGGGTGGACAAGGACTTCGCGATCGCGCGGGGCTTGCACCAGGGGTATCCGAAGAAGCTCGGGTCCATCCATCAGACGCGGCCGCATCCGTACGGGCCCGCGCCGCGGATCGAGGCGGGGGCGCGGTTCGGGGCGACGTTGGCCGCGGCGGACCGGCGTATTGCCCAGGCGGTGGTGACGCTGCGCGAGCCGTCCGAGAGTGGCGGGTTCGTCAATGCGCATCCCATGGCTCATCACCGGTGGCTGCCGTCCATCGAGACGGGCAAGGGGCTGGCTCTTGACGAGCTGGTCGAGTCCGGTGCGGCTTCGTTCGAGGGTGGGCAGCCGTGGGTCGGTGATGCGGAGTTGGAGTTGTTCGAGGCGCCTACGGAGGAGTTGGCGCGGCTGGAGGTGCGGGAGCCGATCGCTGCGTATTTCCGGCAGGTGGGGGTGGTCTGGGATGGGGGGCGGTTGCTTGAGGTCGGTACGTCCGGAGCGTGTGCCGAGTGAGGTTTGTGGGTGGGTGCGGGCGCGTCGTGGTTGTTCGCGCAGTTCCCCGCGCCCCTGAGGACGTGCAACACCCCTCTTCTGAAGGGAACTCTTCTCATGCCTGACAACATCATCGTCGCGGGTGTCTCCGTCGATACCCGGCACTGGATCGGTGGCCGACGCGTCGCCTCCAGCGGCACCTTCACCGATCACTCGCCGATCGACGGCAGTGCGCTCGGCGAGATCGCCCGGGGCGGGCCCGCCGAGGCCGAAGCCGCTGTCGCCGCCGCCCGGGACGCCTTTCCCGTCTGGGCGGCGACCCCTCGCGGCGAACGCGCCCGCATCCTCCACGCCATCGCCGACGGGGTCGAGAAGCGGATCGAAGAGCTGGCGGTCGTCGAGACGGCCGACAACGGCGCCCTGCTGCGGTCGCACCGCAGGGGGGTGATGCCCCGCGTCGCTCACAACTTCCGGTTCTTCGCCGACTGGTTGCTGTCGCTCGGCCACGAGGACTTCGACACCCGGGGACACACCAACCACGTGAGCTGGGACCCGGCGGGCCCCTGCGTGCTGATCACCCCGTGGAACGCACCCCTGATGCTGGCCACCTGGAAGGTCGCCCCGGCCCTCGCCGCCGGCAACACCGTCGTCCTCAAGCCGGCGGAGTGGTCCCCGCTGACCGCCTCCCTGCTGGCCGACATCGCCGCCGAGGCGGGACTGCCGGCCGGGGTGCTCAATGTCGTGCAGGGGTACGGCTCGGAGATCGGGGACGCCCTGACCTCGCATCCGGACGTGCGCCGGATCAGCTTCACGGGGTCGGTGCCGACCGCCCGGCGGATCGCGGAGTCGGCCGCCGCGCATCTCACCCCGTTGAGCCTCGAACTCGGCGGCAAGTCACCGCTGTTGGTGTTCGCCGACGCCGATCTGGAGCTGGCCGTCGACCTCGCCGTCGAGCAGTACGACAACGCCGGGCAGGTCTGCCTGGCGGGCACCCGGCTGCTGGTCGAGGAGTCGGTCGCCGAGGAGTTCACCCGCCGGTTCGCCGAGAAGGCGGCCGGGCTCAGGCAGGGCGACCCGCGGGACGAGGCCACCGACATCGGGCCCAACATCCACCCCCGTCAGCTCGAGAAGATCGACGGCTTCGTGCGGCGGGCGGTCGCGGCCGGAGCACGGGTCGTCATCGGAGGGCACCGTAAGGACGGCCAGTACTACGCGCCGACCCTGCTCACCGATGTCGCCCAGGACTCCGAGATCGTGCAGGAGGAGGTCTTCGGGCCGGTCCTGACCCTCCAGACCTTCGCCGGTGAGGACGAGGCCGTCCGGCTCGCCAACGACACCCGCTTCGGGCTGGCCGCCACCGTCGCCACCGGCGACCGCGACCGTGCCGAGCGGGTCACCGCCCGGCTCGTCGCGGGCACGGTCTGGGTCAACTGCTTCTTCGTACGCGACCTCCAGGCGCCCTTCGGCGGCTCCCGGCAGTCCGGCGTCGGCCGTGAGGGCGGCACCTGGAGCTTCGACTTCTACTGCGACCTGAAGAACACCGTCACCGCCCCGAAGGGATGGAACCAGGACCATGGGTGAGATCGTCGGGGCCGGGCTGCTCGCCCACGTCCCCACCATCGTGCTGCCCGAGGCGGATCGCCGGGAGCTCAACGAGGGCAAGGAGATCACCCTCGTGACCGGGCTCCGGGAGCTCCGCGGGGACGTCTTCGAACGCGACGACTACGACACCGTGGTCGTGCTCGACTCCCACTGGGCGACCACCGTCGAGTTCGTCGTCACCGCGCAGGAGCGCCGCGCGGGCCTGTTCACCTCCGAGGAACTGCCGCGCGGCATGTGCAGGATGCCGTACGACTTCCCCGGCGACCCCGAACTCGCCCACAACGTGGCCAGGTTCGCCGACAAGCACGGCACCTGGATCACCCCGATCGACGACGCGTACCTGCCGATCTACTACGCCACCCTCAACCTCTGGAAGTACCTGGGGGAGGGCCTGCCCGACAAGCGGTGGATCACCATCGGCGTCTGCCAGACCGGCGACATGGAGGACCATCTGCGGCTCGGTCGGGCGCTGGCCGACGGGATTGCCGCCACCCCCGGGCGACGGGTCCTGGTCATCGCCTCAGGCGCCCTGTCGCACACCTTCTGGCCGCTGCGCGAACTGCGCGACCACGAGGCCAGTGACCCCATCCATATTCGTACGCCCGAAGCCCGCGAGGCCGATGAGGAGCGCATCGCCTGGTTCAAGGAGGGCCGCCACGACAAGGTCCTCGACACCATGGACGAGTTCTGGCGGTACAAGCCCGAGGCGAAGTTCTCCCACTACCTGATGATGGCCGGCGCCCTCGGCGAGCAGGCCTGCGTCGCCCCGGCCCGTCAGTACGGCGCGTACGAGAACTCCGTCGGCACCGGCCAGGTCCATCTCTGGTTCGACCGCCCGGCCGACGGCTGGACCGCAGACCACACCCCCGCGCAGGAGTCCGCCCATGCCTGAGTACCGCCGTATCCTCCTCGACGGCGCCGCCGTCCAGGTCACCGTCGACGGTGACGAACTCGTCGCCGGGGACGGCCGCCGCGTCAAGGCCGAGGACGCCCGGCACCTGCCGCCGGTCGTGCCCTCCAAGGTCATCGCCGTCCATCTCAACCACCGCAGCCGGGTCGACGAGTTCGGGATCGGCCTGCCCGGCACTCCGACCTACTTCCACAAGCCGACCTCCGCCCTCAACGCCCACCAGGGCGCGGTCGTCCGCCCCGAGGGCTGCAAGTGGCTCAACTACGAGGGCGAGGTCGCCATCGTCATCGGGCGGACCGCGCGGAACATCGCACCGGCCGAGGCGGGGGAGTACATCGCCGGCTACACCGTCGCCAACGACTACGGGCTGCACGACTTCCGCGACACCGACGCCGGCTCCATGCTCCGCGTCAAGGGCTCCGACACCCTCTGCCCGCTCGGCCCCGGCCTCGTCACCGACTGGGACTTCCACGGCAAGCGGCTGCGGACCTACGTCAACGGACAGGTCGTGCAGGACGGTTCCACCGACGAGATGACGTGGGACATGCACTACCTCGTCGCCGACATCGCCCGCACCATCACCCTCCACCCCGGGGACGTCCTCCTGTCCGGCACACCCGCCAACTCGCGTCCCGTCCAGCCGGGGGACGTCGTGGAGGTGGAGGTCGAAGGGCTGGGACGGCTCACCAACCACATCGTGACCGGGCCGACCGCCGTCCGCACGGACGTGGGCGCCCAGCCCACCGAGTCGGAGGAGGTGCTGTCGACCGCGCTCGGCGGCGACTGGGAGTTCCGTGGCATCCGGCCGCCGCGTCGCTGACGTGGGGACCGGCTGCGGAGTCGCTGACGTGGGAACCGGCCGCCACGTCGCCGATCGGGGCGGCCCGGGTAGGGTCGCGGACATGACCGAGCCCGCCGGCCGCCGCCCCCGCAAGCGCGTGCACTACGGCACGGGCCGCGAGGCCCTGCTGGAGGCCGCCGTGCGCGTCGTCGCCCGGGGCGGGCTGCGCAAGCTCACCTACCGGGCGGTCGCGGAGGAGGCCGGTGTCACCCACGGCCTGGTCGTGCATCACTTCGGCTCCCGCGACGCCCTGATCGAGGAGGCCGTCGCCCACGCCATCCGCTCCTCCCTGAGCAGCAGCGCCCTCGAACCGGGCACGGGCAAGGCCGCCGACTTCTCGGTGGGCCTGACGGACATGGTGGAGTCGGGGCCGGACCTCCAGGCGTTCCAGTACGAACTGCTGCTGGAGTCCCGGCGCCGCCCCGAGCTCCTGGCCCACCTGCGGTCGCTGTACGACGAGTACTTCGACGCGACCCGGCGCGAACTCACCCAGATGCTGCCCGGACCGGTCGACGAGGGCCTGTCCCGGATGGTCTTCGCCACGCTGGAGGGACTCGTCCTGCACCAGTTGGTCTTCGGCGAGCGCGAGGTCATCGAGGAGGCCCTCGACGAGTTGCGCTCGGTGCTGCGGCTGCTCGCCGAGCGGCGGGGCGACGAGGCCTGAGCCCGTCGTCCTGAGCGGCACGACCGCTCCGGCGCGCTCCGGAATTCCTCGTCCCTCACCCCTTGCCAAACGGATAGTTCCGCCCCACGATGAGGCAACTCGTTTGGCCTGAAACGATCCTTCCTCCCTCTGGCAGGTGATCCGAGTGGACAGTCAGACGGTCTCCCCGCAATCGGCGAAACCGGACGCGCCCACCGCAGGCACGCTCAAGCCCGACGCCCTCGGCGTCCTGGGCATCCTCTTCTTCGTCCTGTCCGCCCAGGCCCCGCTCACCGGCATCGCCGGCGCGGCCCCCATCGCCGTGGCGCTCGGCAACGGGCCCGGCGTGCCCGCCGCCTATCTGGTGGCGGGCCTGGTGATCCTGCTGTTCTCGGTGGGCTTCGTCGCCATGGGCCGCCATGTGGTGGACGCGGGCGCCTTCTACACCTACATCGGCAAGGGCCTGGGCCGGACCACCGGCACCGGCAGCGCGGGCCTCGCGCTCTTCGCGTACTGCACCATCCAGGCCGCCATGTACGGGCTCTACGGCTCCATCGTGAGCGGCCTGGTCGCACACCACACCGGCCTCGACCTGCCGTGGTGGCTCTGGACACTCGCCACCATGGCCGTCGTCCAGGCGCTCGGCGCGGCCGGTGTCGAGATGGGCGCCAAGGTGCTGGCCGTCTTCGTCCTCGCGGAGTTCAGCATCCTTGCGGTCTTCGCCCTGGTCACCCTCGTGAAGGGCGGTGGCCCCGAGGGGCTCGGCGTCGCCGACAGCTTCTCCCCGTCCGCCGCCCTGGACGGAGCGCCGGGCGTGGCCGTGATGTTCGCCGTGGCGTCCATGTTCGGCTTCGAGGCCACCGCGATCTACGGCGAGGAGGCCCGTGAGCCGAGGAAGACCGTGCCGCGGGCCACGTACCTCGCGGTCGCCGTGGTCACCGGCTTCTTCGCCCTGACCTCCTGGATGATCGTCTCCTCCTACGGCGCCTCCCGGGCCACCGGAGCCGCGGGCAAGGCCCTGGAGGGCGGCGACGGGGCCGGGTTCGTCTTCGCGCCCATCGCGGCCGAGTTCGGCGGCTGGGTCAACGACGTGCTGCCGGTCCTGCTCGCCACCTCCCTCTTCGCGGGCATCCTCACCTTCCACAACTCGGCCAACCGCTACCTGTTCTCGCTCGGCCGCGACGGGCTGCTGCCGCGCCGGCTGTGCGGGCTCAACCGCCGCCACGCCCCCTGGGCGGCCGGGTGCGTCCAGACCGTCCTCGCCGTCCTCCTCGTGCTCCCCTTCGCGCTGGCGGGCAAGGACCCGGTGCTGACGCTGTTCTCCTGGTTCAGCGGGGTCGCCGTCCTGGCGATGATGCTGCTGTACCTGCTGACGTCGGTGTCCGTCGTCGTCTTCTTCCGCCGCGAACGCCTCGACGCCCGCCCCTGGAACACCCTGATCGCACCCCTCTTGGGCGCGCTCGGCATAGCCGGGGCGATCTGGCTCATCCTCGCCAACTTCACCACCCTCATCGGCGGCGAACGCACCACGGCTCTGTGGCTCACGCTGTCCGTCCCGGTGGTCATGGCACTGGGCGTGGTGGCCGCGCGCGTGCGCAAACCGTTCGCCCACACCTGACCCGGTCTTCGCCCCCCACCTGACCTGGTCAGGGAAAACCCCAAGGAGGTTCCATGCCGGCCGTCACGCACGGCGAGTGGCTGCGCCGCGCCAAGGCGTTCCAGCTCTCCGGCGCCCATCACCTCGACGGCGCCGACGAACCGGGGAGCGGGGCGACGTTCCCGGTCGTGTCCCCGCGGGACGGCCGGATCCTCGCCGAGGTCGCCGACGCGGGCGGCGCCGAGGTGGCCGCGGCCGTCGCCGCCGCCCGGCGGGCCTTCGACACCGGACCGTGGCCGCGCCTGGCACCCGCCGAGCGCGGCCGGGCCCTGCTCCGCCTCGCCGACCTGCTCGACGAGCGGCGCGAGGAAATGGCGTTGACCGTCAGCCTGGAGATGGGCAAACCGATCACGGACGCCCACGGCATCGAACTGCGCGCCGTCATCAACACCTTCCGCTGGTACGGCCAGCTCGCGGACAAGCTCACCGACGAGTCCCCGCACACCGCCCCGGACGCGCTCGCCCTGGTCACCCGGGAACCCGCCGGCGTGGTCGGGGCGGTCGTCCCCTGGAACTTCCCGCTGACCCTGGCCGGCTGGAAGATCGCCCCCGCACTGGCGGCCGGCTGCACGGTCGTCCTGAAACCCTCGGAGCACTCCCCGCTCTCCGCCCTGCTCCTGGGCCGCCTCGCGACCGAGGCCGGACTGACGCCGGGCGTGCTCAACGTCGTCAACGGCGACGGACCCACAGCCGGCCGGGCCCTGGGCCTCCACCCCGACGTCGACGTCCTGGCCTTCACCGGCTCCACCGCCGTCGGACGCCACTTCCTGCGCTACGCCGCCGACTCCAACCTCAAGCGGGTCTGGCTGGAACTCGGCGGCAAGTCGCCCAACATCGTCCTGCCCGACGCCCCCGACCTCGACAAGGCCGCCGCCACGGCCGCCTGGGGCATCTTCTTCAACCAGGGCGAGATGTGCACGGCGCCTTCGCGGCTGCTCGTGCACGCCTCGATAGCCGACCGGGTCACCGAGGCCGTGGTCCGGCGGGCCCGGGAGCTGCGCGTCGGCGACCCCCTCGACCCGGAGACGGAGATGGGCGCGCTGGTCGGCCGGGCACACCTGGACCGCGTACACGACCACGTCCGGCGCGGCGTCGACGAGGGCGCCCGTCTGCGCACGGGCGGCGAACGGGTCCTCGCCGAGACGGGCGGGACGTACCTGGAGCCGACCGTCTTCGACCAGGTCGACCCCGGCTCGCGACTGGCCCGGGAGGAGATCTTCGGCCCCGTCCTGTCCGTGCTCGCCTTCGACGACCTCGACGAGGCGGTCCGCCTGGCCAACGCCACCGAGTACGGCCTCGCCGCCGGCCTGTGGACCTCCGACCTGTCCACCGCCCACCAGGTCTCCCGCCGGCTGAGGGCCGGCACGGTCTGGGTCAACTGCTACGAGGAGGGCGACCTGACCGTGCCCTTCGGCGGCATGAAGCAGTCGGGCAACGGCCGCGACAAGTCCGTCCACGCGCTGGAGAAGTACACCGAGCTCAAGACCACCTGGATCCAGTTGTGAGGCCGCTGATCGCCGTCCCCGCCCGGTTCTCCGCGCGGACCTCCGCCCTCCGGTACGCCGCCGAGGTCAATGCCCGTGCCCTGATCGAGGCGGTCTGGCGGGCCGGCGGCGAACCGGTGGGCATCCATCCGGCGGACACCGGCACCGCCGCCCGGCTCGCCCGCTTCGACGGCGTCCTGCTGCCCGGCGGCGGCGACCTCGCACCCGCCCGCTACGGCGCCGCCGACACGCACGACACCGTCTACGACGTCGACACCCTCCAGGACACCTTCGACCTCGACGTCGCCCGCCACACCCTGGAGTCGGGCCTGCCCCTGCTCGCGATCTGCCGCGGCCTCCAGGTCGTCAACGTGGCCCTCGGCGGCACCCTGGAGCAGGACATGGGCGGTCCGGAGCGCGAGCACCGGCATCTGGTGCACCCCGTCACCCTGGAACCGGACTCGGTCGTCGCCCGGGCCACCGGCGCCGAGAAGACCGACGTGTCCTGCTACCACCACCAGCGCGCCGACCGCCTGGGCACCGGCCTGCGCGTCACGGCCCGGGCGGCCGACGGCACGATCGAGGCCGTCGAACTCCCGGCCGCCCACGGCTGGTTCACGGCCGTCCAGTGGCACCCGGAGGACACCGCCCACGAAGACCCCGCCCAGCAGGGCCTGTTCGACGCGCTCGTACGGGCCGCCGCCCGGTGAGACCGCCGCGGGAGTCAGGCCCGGGGCCGCCGGCCACTGCGCCGAGGCGCGGGCTCGGCGCCGCCCAGCAGCGACTGCCGCCGCTCCTCGCCCTGCTCCTCCACCTGGAGCACGACGCTGCGCAGCCCTTCGGCGAGGCTGCGGCACTCCGCGTCGCTGAGCCGGGCCGTCACGAAGGCCTCCTCCTCGTTGAACGCGGGAAAGACCCGCCGCATGAACGCGTCGCCCTCCTCCGTGAGGCTCAGCAGCACCAGCCGCCCGTCGCTCGGATGGTCGGCCCGCCGCAACAGCCCCCGCGACTCCAGCGTGCGCACCACGCCCGTCAGCGTGCCCTTGGAGATCCCCGCCTCCTCCGCCACGTGCCGGGTCTCCGACTCGCCCCACACCCAGACCACCCACAGCACCACGAAGGCCGTCCAGGTCAGGTCGGAACCGCGCAGCACCGAGTTCTCCAGGTGCTGCCGCACGGCGGACGCCGCCCGGTAGATGTTCGCCACCGCCGCCATCTGCTCCCGGCGGATCGGAAAACCGCCGAGCTTCGCCGCTGCGAGCTTCTCGGCCTCGGTGATGGATCGGTGGCCCGGCACGGGCGGCTCCTTTCTCTGGTCGCGACGACGCGTCACACAGGGGCGGCCGTCACACCGGGGCGGCTCGTTGTCGCCCCAGTCGTTCGGACTCAAATTGTACGAAGTCGAAAGGGAAACCCGACATGCCCACGCCTCCCCGCATGCTCCTCGTCCTCAGCGAGAACTGGACCCTGACCGGGGGCCGGGCCGATCTGCCCGCCGCCGTCCGCTGGGCCCGCGAGGCCGAGGACGCCGGCTTCGACGCCGTCATGGTCAGCGAGCACATCGTCCTCGGCCCCGACGCGGCAGCCGCCGGCATCATGGGCAACCCCCGTGATTACGCCCTCCCGGGCAACCAGGACCCGCACACCCCCTGGCCCAACTCCCTGCTGCTGCTCGCCGCCATCGCCTCCGTCACCTCCCGGCTGCGCCTCGCCGCCGCGGCCGTTCTCGCCCCGCTGCGCCACCCGCTGCTGCTCGCCCGCGAGCTCGGCACCCTCGACCTCCTCAGCGAAGGGCGGCTCGTCGTGCAGCCCACGGTGAGCTGGAGCAAGGACGAGTACGACGCCCTCGGCGTGCCCTTCGCCCGGCGGGGACGGCTCCTCGACGAGCATCTGGAGGTCTGGGCGAAGGCCTGGGGTCCGTCCCCGCTGTCCCACGAGGGGCCGCACTACCCCTTCCAGGACGTCTGGTTCGAGCCCAAGGCCCACCGCCCGGACGGCCCCCGGCTCTGGTTCGGCGGACAGCGCCTGCACGGACCCGTCCTGCGCCGCCTGGTGCGGTACGGCCACGGCTTCCATCCGCTCGGCCGGCCCACGACCGAGGACCTCCAGACACTCAAGGAGTCGATGACCGCCGCCGGGCGGGACCTTGCCGGTCTGGAGATGATCGGCGGCACCCGGGCCGTCTTCCCCGACGACCGCTCACCGGCGGACCTCGGCGCGGCGCTCGCCGTGCTCCCGGAGCAACTCGAGCAGGGCTTCACCACGTTCTGCGTGAAGCCGAACCAGTTCATCGACGACCCCGACGGGGTCGGGGCGTTCTGCCGCGAGGTCATGCGGCGTGTCGAGGCGCTTACTGCCTGAGTATCAGGACCCGGATCACCGCTCGACGAAACGCGCGAGGTGATCCGGGTCCGGCCGCAGCAGCCCGTCCCGGACCGCGAGCGCGGTGGCCTCGGCGCGGGAGGCGCAGCCGGTCTTGCGCAGCAGATGCTCGACATGGCTGTGCACGGTCCGCGGGGACAGGAACAGCGCCTGCGCGATGGCCTGGTTGGTCTGCCCCGTGGCCGCCCGGGTGAGTACCTCCAGCTCCCGCGGGCTCAGCCCGTACGGCAGCTCCGTGGGCGTCTCGTGCACCAGTACCGCCTCCGACGCGAGGCCGGGGCCCGGCGGGTGCCGGTGCAGGGCGACCCGCTGCCAGCCGCCCCCGGCCGGCCACAGCAGCCGCAATCGCCGCCCGCCCGTGCCCGTGAAGGCGTCGAGCAGCGCACGGAAGGGCCCTTCGTCCCGCAGCACCAGGGGCCGGTCCCGGCCCGGCAGGTCGATCACCCCGCCGTCGCCGGTGACCAGGCACGCCGCGTCCTCCTCGGCCAGACCGTGCAGGTCATCGGCGTGCGCCAGCGGGTCGGCGAGCGAGGCCAGGGCGGGGATCACGGAGGCGAGCAGCAGCCGGGCGTCGGTGTCGTAGGCGTCCGCGCTCTCGGTGGAGAGATGGACCAGACCCACCAGGCGGCCCCGGTGGCGCAACGCTCCCGTGACGCCGTCCCGGAAGCCGGCCGGGCGGACGCGCTCGGCGTAGAACCAGCCGTGCCGGAAGCGCGGTCCGGCGTCCTCGGGGTCCTCCGCGTCCTGCGAGATGGACGGCGGCAGCTCCCGCCGTACGACGTTGCGGTACCAGGGCGTCCCGACGAACTCACCGGCCAGGGCCTGCGAGGCCGCGGCGGTGTAGCCGATGCTCGCGACCTGGATGTGGGAGCCGGTCAGCGGGTCGATCGTGAGCAGGGTCGCGGCGTCCAGCGGCAGGGCGCGGGCGAGTTCGCGCAGCGCCTGCGCGGAGGCCGACGCGGTGTCGCGCTCACGGGTGAGCATGCCGATGCGGGCGGCTGCCGCGATCTGGTGGTGGCTGGGCATGGCGAGCCTCCGGGCGGCTCGGGCGACGATATCGTTTGGGGCCTAACGATAGGGCTCCGGTCCGTGCCCGACAAGGTGTGCACCGACTCGAGCGAGGGCCCGGTGTTCCGCCGGTCGCCGTCGGCAGTCGGTATTTGTACGGATGGTGCGGCGGGCCCGGCGGGTCTTTCCTGTTCGGCACAGCCGGACGCCCGCTCCAGCCGGGCCTGCCCTTCGGAGAGCCCCTGCCATGACCCCACCGTCGTACGCCGCCTCGCGCAGACACTTCCTCGCCCTCTCCGCCGCCACCGCCCTGGCGGCGGCCGGATGCTCGGCCCCCGAGAACACGGCCGCCTCGGCCAAACCCTCGTCCGGCGGCACCCCCCTGACGAAGATCGGCCTCGACTACCCCTTCACCCAGCTCCCGCTCTACTCCACGCTGGTGAAGCTCTCCACCGCCCGGGCGAAGCGGCACGGCATCTCGCTGCTCACGACCAGCGACAACGCCAGTGCCGACACCCAGGCGAGCAACCTCAACACCTGGGTCGCCCGCAAGGTCCCCGCGATCGTGTCCTTCCCGATGGTCTTCGAGGCCGCCGAGCCCATCGCCAAGGCGGCCCTGGACGCGGGACTGATCTGGGTGACCTACGGCGGCTCCCTGCGGCACCAGAGCGCCGACATCCGGTTCAGCTTCCGCGAGGGCGGCACCCTGCTCGGCGAGGCCGCGGCGCGGTGGGCCGAGGAGCACCTCGGCGGCAAGGGCAAGATCGCCTTCCTCACGGACAGCACCATCGAACTCGGCCGCGAACGCACCAAGGGCATGATCGACGCCTTCACCAAGCTGGCGCCGGGCGTCGACGTCGTGGCGCGGGAACAGGCCATCGACCCGGACACGGGCCTGTCGAAGACGAAGGCGATCCTCGCCAAGCACCCCGACCTCAACCTCGTCCTCGGCGTCACGGACGCCGCCGCGTACGGCGGATTCAAAGCACTCCAGCAGACAGGACGCGGGAAGGACGACGCGAAGACCTTCGTCGGCGGACAGGACGGCTC
>NZ_JBHUQX010000255.1:0-13778 GCF_042674225.1 Streptomyces sp. NPDC056948 | reverse complement strand
GCGTCACGCCGGCCTGAGGGCCGTGAGTGTGCGCTCCCCCGCCGGGTCGCCCGCCGTGGCGGGGACCAGGGCGATCTCGTCGAGGCCCGCCTCGGCGTAGGCGTCGATTCGGGCGCGGACGGTGCCGGCGTCGCCGACGAGGGCGACCGTGCCCGCGGCCTCGGGCGGCACGGCCCGCAGCAGGGTGTCCCGGTCGGCCCCCTTGGCGGCCAGTTCGACGACCTCGGCGAGTCCCGCCTCGACGAACATGTCGCTGTAGCCCGGCACGGCGAGATAGCCGACGACGCTGCGCAGGACCTGCGTGAGCGACTCCGGCTCCGGGTCCACGGCGGCGGGCAGCCAGGCGGCCAGCCGGGGCGGCGTACGGCCCGCCCGCTCGGCGGCGGCGAGCATGCGCGCCCGCAGGACGCGGACCTGTTCCGGCGAGACGATGTCGAGCAGCATCCGGTCGGCGTGCGCGACGGCGGTGCCGATCGCGCGCTCACCGAATGCCGCGACGGTGACCTCGCCCCCTGGCGGCGGCAGCCGGCGCGGGAAGCCGCTGCCGGGCACGATCGGATCGCCCGGCACGCTGTCCCACAGCGCGCGTACGGCCGCCGCCGACTCCTCGAGGGCGGCGGCGGGCCGGGTCCGCGGCCGGCCGTGCACGCCCTCGACGACCCGCTTGCTGGACGTGCCGAGGGCCACACCGACGGGCCGGCCGGTGACGGCCGCGGTGGACGCGGCGCCCCGGACGATGGTGAGCGGGTCGCGCACCGACACCGGCACGGGCCCGGCCGTCAGCACGGCCTGCTCGGTGGCCACGCCGATCGCCGTCGCCAGGACGAACGAGTCCCACGTCGGTCCCTCGCCCGCCCACACCTCCCGGTACCCGAGCCGGTCGGCGAGCATCGCGACCCGCAACGGCTCCTCGACCGGACTGTCGTCCTCCCGCCCCACTGCCACCACGCTGATGTCCATGACAGCGCCCGTACCCGGGTGATCACGCCGTAATCCGGGGCTTGATCGACCCCGTGCCCCGCCGGAGATGTCCGGGAGGCACCCGCGCGGGTAGCGTCCGGCACATGGACAGCGGGACGGACAGCGGTCACGACACCCAGGGCGCCGGGATCACCGTGCAGCGGGCTTTGGAACTGCCGGGGCTGCGCAGCGGGCTGCCCGAGGTGCTGGCGGGTGCCGACCGGCTCGGGCGGTCCGTGCGCTGGGTGCACGCCGGTGAGGTACCGCACATCGCCTCACTGCTCAAGGGCGGCGAACTGCTGCTCACCACGGGCTACGGCCTCGGCACCCGCCCGGCCGAACAGCGGGCGTTCGTGCGCACACTGGCCGAGCGCGGTATCGCGGCCCTGGTGGTGGAGCTCGGCCCGCGCTTCACACGACTGCCCGCCGCCCTCGTCGACACGGCCCGGTCGGCCGGGCTGCCGCTGGTCCAGCTTCACCGCGAGGTGCCGTTCGTCACGGTCACGGAGGAGGTCCACACCGAGATCGTCAACGGTCACTACGCGCTGCTCCAGCGGGCCGAGGAGGTGCACCGGCGGTGTACCGAGGCCCTGCTGGGCGGCGGCGGTGTGCCCCAAGTGCTGGGCATTCTGGCGGACTTCGGTGCCAATCCCGTCTTCCTGGAGACGGCGGACGGACAGTTGCTGTATGCCGCCGGGGCCGGTCCCGAGGGCGCGGACCCGCTCCAGGTGTGGGAGGGGCTGCGCGGCCAGCACAAGGACGAACCGCCGCTCCCGGGCTCGGTCCTGGTGGACGTGCCGGGCGGCGGGCCCGGCAGCGGCGGCGTCCGCGCCCGGCTCGTCCTGCTGCCGGTGCGGACTTCCCTGGCGCCCGTGCACCGGATGGCGGCCGAGCGGGCCGCGGGCATCCTGGCCGTGGTGCTGATGCAGGCACGGCAGGAGGAGGAGCTGGCGGCACGCGGACGCGGCGACTTCCTCACGGACCTCGCCGAGGGCCGGGTCACGGCGGAGGACGCCCCGGCGCAGGCGCGTGTGCTGGGCTTCCGACCGGGCGAGGGCCCGCTGCTGCCGGTGGTCATGCGGCTCGGGGACGCCCTGTCCCCGGGAGGAGGCTGGGCCGTGCTGGCCCGGGCGGTCGCCGAGGAGCTGGCGTCGGTGGGCGTGCCGGTGCTGCTCGGGGTGCGGCCGGTGGAGGGCCGGGTGCCGGTGCTGCTCGGGCTGCGCTCGGAGTCGGAGCGCCCGACGGTCGCGGACCGGGTCGCGGCGGCGCTGCGGGCCGGTGTGGAGCGGGCCGGGATGATGCGGCCGGGCGGGCAGCCACCGGTGGTGGTCGTGGGGATGGCCGGCGGCTGGACGGCGGCGGCCTCGGGCCTGCGACACGCCGCCGAGACGGCGACCGCGGCCCAGGGCCTGCCGGACCGGCCTTGGTACGACGCCCGCCGTCTGGACATCGATCTGCTGCTGTGGCGGCTGCGCGACCACCCCGACCTGGCCGCCTTCGTCGACCGGGCGCTCGGCCCGCTCCTGGAGCACGACCGCCGCTCCCGGCCGCCGCTGCTGCCCACCCTGGCGACGTACCTCGCCCACGCGGGCCGCAAGGCGGAGACCGCCCGGGAGCTCCATCTCAACCGGCAGACCCTGTACAACCGCCTGGCACGCATCGGGGAGTTGCTGGGCACGGACCTCGACGACCCGCAGACGGTTCTGGCCCTGAGCCTGGCGCTGCGGGCCCGCAGGCACGTCTCCCAGATCCTCAGGTGAGGGGCCGGGGCTGGGTCAACTCGTCGTACACGCTGAGCACTTGGGCGACGGTCTCGTCCTCGCTCGGCCAGGTGGCCGCCTGCCGGGCGCCCTTCTCCCGCAGCGACTCCCGGCGCTCCGGGTCGCCGAGCAGGCGTACGACAGAGCCGGCGAGCGCCTCCGCGTTGCCGTGCGGGACGACTTCGGCCGCGTCGCCGACGAGTTCGGGAATGCCGCCGACGTCGGTCGCGACGAGCGGCACGCGTGCGTGGAGGGCCTCCTGGGCGAGGACGGAGCGGGCCTCCTCCCACCGGCTCGGCAGCAGGGCGAGGTCGGCGGCGGCGAGCAGGTCGGTGATGTCGTCGCGCCGCCCGATGAGCCGGACGGGCAGGCCCTCGCCCTCGATCCGCTCCTGGAGCTCGCCGCGCAGCGGCCCTTCCCCGGCGATCACGACCAGGGGGACGGGGTCGAGCCGGCGCCAGGCGCGCGCGGCGTCCAGCAGCACGTCGTACCCGCGATGCCGCTCAAGGGAGCCGACGGCCATCAGCAACGGCCGTCCGATGGCGCCGAGTTCGGCACGCACCTTGGGGCGCAGCCCGTCGGGATCGTCGGGCTCCACCGGCCTGCGGGGGCCGGGCAGCGCGACGGCCGCGAGCCGCGCGTCCCGGGCACCCGTCCACCGCGCCCGGTCCACGAGCGCCGATGTCGTCCCCAGCACCACGGTGGCCGCCTTCACGACCCGCCGCTCCAATACCCGCAGCAGATGGGCACGCGCACCGTCGGCGTGCGCCCGGTCGTGCCACGTCACGACCAGCGGAGTACCCACGCGCCGTCCGCTGAGAGCGAGCACGGCACGAAACGAGGCGTGCAGCCCGTGCGCGTGCACCAGATCGGCGTTGGCACAGGCCGCCCGCAGGGCCGCCACCGACACCGGGTCGCTGCTGCGTGGCACGTGCACGTGATCGGCCCCGACGCCGCTGAAGTCATAGGCGTGATTCGCCTCATAGGGGGCGCATACCGTGACTTTCACGCCCCTCGCGACGAGCCCCGCGGTCAGCGAACGCACATGCGCACTGCTGGCGGCATTGCCTCCGCCCAGCACCTGCACGGTGCGCAGCGGCGACTGGCCAGGCGGTGAGTGGCTGCTCACGGGGGTCACGTGGGGCCGGGCTCCTGGTTCGGGTCGGGCGGTCACGACGAACGTACAGAACGAACGAGCGCGGGGAATGCACCGCGCGGATTCCTCCGCGTACTCCGCCAAGGATGCCAGGACATGTGGGGGTTCCGGGAACGCCGGAACCCCGGCGGCGCGACAGTGGGGCGCGGCATCGGGAGCAATGCGCCGGGCCGCGTCACCCACACGAGTGAAGATGGGGCACACTCGGCCGACCATGCGACCCGAACGCCAGTGCGCCCCCGGCTACATGTCCGCCCGAGCCGTCGCCAGCAGCTCCTCCGCATGCGCCCGGGCCGTCTCGGAGTCCTCCTGGCCGGCGAGCATGCGGGACAGTTCCCGGACCCGGTCCTCCCCCTCCAGCACCTTCACACCGGAGCGGGTGACCGACCCGTCGTCGGTCTTCTCGACCAGCAACTGCCGGTCGGCGAAGGCCGCCACCTGCGGGAGATGGGTCACGACCACGACCTGCGCGGTCTTCGCCAGGCGTGCGAGCCGCCGGCCGATCTCGACCGCCGCCTTGCCACCGACACCGGCGTCGACCTCGTCGAAGAGATACGTCGGCACGGGATCCGTCCCCGCGAACACGACCTCCACGGCCAGCATCACGCGCGACAGCTCACCGCCGGACGCCCCCTTGGCGATCGGCCGCGGCGGCGCGCCCGGGTGCGGGGCCAGCAGCAGCTCGACCTCGTCGGCACCCGCGGGCCCGTAGGCGACCGCACGTCCGCCGACCTCGACGCCCTCCGGGTCCTCGGTCTGCCGGATGTCGAAGGACACGCGCGCGTGCGGCATGGCGAGCGAGGCCAGCTCGGCGGTCACGGCGGCGGCGAACCGCTCGGCGGCCCCCGTCCGCGCGTCCGTCAACGCCTGTGCGAGGCCACCCAGTTCCGACCGCAGCGCGTCCCGCTCCGCGGTCAGCTCCCCGATCCGCTCGTCGTCGCCGTCCAGTTCGGTCAGCCGGGCGGCACTCGTCTCGGCCCAGGCCAGCACGGTGGCGATGTCCTCGCCGTACTTCCGGGTCAGCCCGGTGAGCGCGGCCCGCCGCTCCTCGACGGCCGACAGCCGCAGCGGATCGGCGTCCAGATCGTCGGCGTAGCCGGCCAGGTCCCCCGCCGCGTCGCGCAGCAGGATCCCGATCTCCCCGACGCGGTCGGCGAGCGCGGCCAGCGCCGGGTCGTACGACCGTACGGCATCCAGGGCCCGCTGGCCGCCCGCGACGAGCGTCCCGGCGTCGACGCCCTCGGGGTCCTCCGGATTGCCCGCGAGCGCCGCGTGGGCGGCCGCAGCGGCGGATGCCAGCGCCTCGGCGTGCCCCAGCCGCTCTGCCTCCTCGGCCAGTTCCACGTCCTCACCGGCCCGGGGCTCGACGGCGGCGACCTCGTCGAGCCCGTAGCGCAGCATGTCGGCCTCCTGGGCCCGTTCCCGCGCGCGCGTGGTGATCTCGTCGAGCTCGGCGGAGGCGGCCCGCAGCCGCTTGTACGCCTCGCCGTACTTGGCCAGCGGCACGGCGACGGTGTCGCCCGCGTACCGGTCGAGCGCCTGCCGCTGCCGGGACAGCTTGAGCAGCCCCTGCTGGTCGGTCTGCCCGTGCACGGCGACCAGCTCGTCGGCGAGCTCGGCGAGCACCCCCACGGGCACACTGCGCCCGCCCAGGTGCGCCCGGGATCTCCCCTCGGCGGAAACGGTACGGCTGATCAGCAGGGCACCGTCGTCGAGCTCGGCCCCGGCCTCCTCGGCACGCACGGCTGCCGTGGCGTCGTCCGGGACGGTGATCCGCCCCTCCACGACCGCCTTCCCGGCCCCGATCCGCACGAGCGCCGGGTCGGCGCGCCCGCCCAGCAGCAACCCCAGGCTGGTGACCACCATGGTCTTGCCCGCACCCGTCTCACCCGTGACAGCGGTGAATCCGGGCGACAGCTCGACCACGGCGTCGTCGATCACGCCGAGCGACCGTATCCGCATCTCCTCCAACACGGACACGACCTTACGAGGTCCGAGCCGAGGATTGCGACTGGCCCACTCTTGTCACCCACGCGAGTGGAACGTCTAGTGCGGCGCCCCCCGCCACCCGGAAACGGGCAGAGCGAACTTCGCCACCAACCGGTCCGTGAAGGACGCATGGTGCAGCCGAGCCAGCCGAACCGGCACAGCCCCCCGCCGCACCTCGACCCGTGCCCCCGCCGGCAACTCCACGGTCCGCCGCCCGTCACACCACAGCACACCCGGCGGAATGTGTGGCAGAACCTCCACAGCCAACACTGAATCCGGCGATGTCACCAACGGCTTCGCGAACAGCGCGTGCGCACTGATCGGCACCATCAGCAGCGCCTCGACCTCCGGCCACACCACCGGCCCACCGGCCGAGAACGCGTAGGCGGTCGACCCCGTGGGTGTCGCGCACACGATCCCGTCACAGCCGAACCCCGTGACGGGCCGCCCGTCGATCTCGAGGACGATCTCCAGCATCCGCTCGGCGGACACCTTCTGCACGGCCGCCTCGTTCAGCGCCCAGTCCGTGTGCACGATGTCGCCGTTGCGGTGCACCACGACGTCGACGGTCATCCGCTCCTCGACCTCGTACGCCCTGGTCACCACCCGGTCGACGACCTTGTCGAGGTCGTCCCGCTCGGCCTCCGCGAGGAACCCGACCCGTCCGAGGTTGACGCCGAGCATCGGCACGCCCGACGCCCGCGCGAACTCGGCGCCGCGCAGCAGCGTGCCGTCACCGCCCAGCACTATGAGCAGCTCGCACCCGTCGAGGCACTGCGGAGTGGCTTCCTTGACCAGCTCCACCTCGTCCGGCAGCGGCAGGTCACGCGCCTCGGCCGCCAGGACGCGTACGCCCAGACCGGAGCGCAGCAGCCCCTTCACCACGAGTTCGGCACTGCGCACGGCCGCGGGCCGCCCCGTGTGGGCGAGCAGGAATACAGTACGAGCTCGGTTCTCGGTCAACGCGGCCCCTCCGCCACTGCACGGTCGACATCGGCCGGGTCCAGTTCCGGTGCCCCGGCCCGCAGCCACAGAAAGTATTCGACATTCCCCGACGGCCCGGGCAGCGGACTGGCCGTCACGCCCTTCACCCCGAGCCCCAGTCCCCAGGCCTTCTCGGCCACCCCCCGCACCGCTTCGGCTCGCAGCTGGACGCTGCGCACGACTCCCCCGCTGCCGAGGCGCTCCTTGCCCACCTCGAACTGCGGCTTGACCATCATCACCAGATCGGCGTCCGGTTTCACGCACCGCACCAGGGCGGGCAGGACCAGCCCGAGCGGGATGAAGGACAGATCCCCCACGACAAGATCCACAGGCTCCCCATCGATCACTTCAAGCGTCAACTCGCGTACGTTCGTACGGTCCTTGACGGTGACGCGTTCATCGTTTTGGAGGGCCCATGCGAGTTGTCCGTATCCGACGTCCACGGCGACGACGTGGGCGGCGCCCGACCTCAGCAGAACATCGGTGAAACCGCCGGTGGAAGCGCCCGCGTCGAGCGCCCTGCGCCCCTCGAGGGCCAGCCCCTGCGGCACGAACGCCGCCAGCGCGCCGGCGAGCTTGTGGCCGCCCCGGGACACGTAGTCGGGGTCGCCGTCGTCCTGGGTCACCACGATCGCGGCCGCCGTCTCGACCTGCGTGGCGGACTTGGTCGCGACGGTCTTGCCGACGGCGACGCGCCCGGCGGCGATCAGCTGGCCGGCATGCTCACGCGAGCGCGCGAGCTTCCGGCGGACCAGCTCCGCGTCGAGACGGCGGCGTGCGACTCCTGCCACGTTCGGTTCAGCTCCTAGGTCCGTGCTGCGACGGGGGCGCCGGAGGTCCCGGGCGGGCGTCGAGCGCGGTGAGCGCGTCGCGCAGCCCCCGGTGTACATCCTCGTACACCTCGATGTGTCCGTCCGTGGCGAGGTGGTCCGCGTCGCCGAGCCGGTCCAGGGACGCGTCCACGTCGGCCACGCCCGTGGGGGTGCGGGGCACGTTCAGGGGCGCGGGGGCCGCGGGGTCGAACCCGGGATCGGGGGCGGGCTCGTCCTCCGCCACCGCCGGGGTCTCGGGAACTGCGTCGTCCATGCCCCGACGCTACCGCGAACCGCTGCGGTACCGTCGTCGGCGATGGCCACGATCGAGGAGTGCCGCAGCGCACTCGACAAACTCTCGGACAACATGCAGCGCGCCGAAGGGGACGTCCGCGACGCCGCGGCCCTGGACCGTTCGGTGAGCTGCCACATCACGGACCTGGACGTCACCTTCGTCGGCCGGATGCGCGGCGGGCGGATCGAGGTGCACGACACCGTGCAGGGACCGCCGCCCGCCAAGGCAGAGATCAGACTCGTCATGGCCGGCGACGATCTGGTGGCGCTGGTCGGCGGCGAGCTGAGCTTCGCCAAGGCCTGGGGCTCGGGCCGGGTGAAGCTGCACGCGGGCGTGCGGGACCTGCTCCAGCTCAGGAAGCTTCTGTAGCGGCCACCTTCTCGGTCCCTGCCCCTGCTCCGGCGCGTGCCCGCCGCGCCGCCGGCACCACCAGCGGCGTCCCCGTCTCCGGGTCGTCGATGACCTGGCAGCGCAGGCCGAAGACCTCCTCGACCAGCTCGGCCGTGACGATGTCCTTCGGCGCGCCCTCGGCGATGACGCTCCCCTCGCGCAGTGCGATGAGGTGTGTGGCGTAGCGGGCGGCGTGGTTCAGGTCGTGCAGCACGGCGACGAGCGTGCGCCCCTGCTCCTCGTGCAGCTCCGCGCACAGGTCCAGTACGTCGATCTGGTGCTGGATGTCCAGGTACGTCGTCGGCTCGTCGAGCAGCAGCAGCGGGGTCTGCTGGGCGAGCGCCATGGCGATCCACACCCGCTGGCGCTGACCGCCCGAGAGTTCGTCGACGTAGCGCTCGGCGAGTTCGGCGACGCCCGTCTGCCGCATGGACTCCTGGACGACGCGCTCGTCGTCGGTCGACCACTGCCGCAGAATGCCCTGGTGCGGGTAGCGGCCACGGCCCACCAGGTCGCCGACGGTGATGCCGTCGGGCGCGATGGACGACTGGGGCAGCAGGCCGAGGGTCCGCGCGACCTTCTTGGCGGGCATCGACTGGATGACCTGACCGTCGAGCAGCACCCGGCCCTCGCTGGGCTTGAGCATCCGCGACAGTGCCCGCAGGAGCGTCGACTTGCCGCACGCGTTGGGGCCGACGATCACGGTGAAGGAGTTGTCGGGTATCTCCACCGACAGCTTCTCGGTGATCACCCGCTGGTCGTAGGCGAGGGTGACGTTCTCGGCGGACAGACGGTTCACAGTGCTCCTTTGGTTCTTGCTCATATCCGGCCCGCCCTGCGTTCGGTGACCAGCAGCCACAGCAGGTAGACACCGCCCAGTACGCCGGTGACCACGCCCACGGGCAGTTGCTCGGCGCCGAACGCCCGCTGCGAGAGCCAGTCGGCGGTGACCAGCAGGGCCGCGCCCATGCACAGGGAGGGCAGCAGGTTCGGGCCGGGCGAACGGGTCAGGCGCCGGGCCAGTTGCGGCGCGGTGAGCGCGACGAAGCTGACGGGACCGGCCGCGGCGGTCGCGGACGCGGTGAGCAGCACGGCCGCCACCATCAGCAGCAGACGCACCCGCTCCACCCGGACCCCGAGGGCGTACGACACGTCGTCGCCCATCTCCATCATCCGCAGCCCGCGCGCGTTGCAGAGGGCGAGCGGCACGAGCACGGCGCACAGCCCGAGCAGCGGCCACACCTGGTCCCAGTCACGCCCGTCGAGCGATCCGGTCATCCACACGACCGCGCGGGCCGCGTCCACGATGTCGGACTTGGTGAGCAGATAGCCGTTGACCGCGGTGACGATCGCGGAGACGCCGATGCCGACCAGCACCAGCCGGTAGCCGTGCACGCCCCGCTTCCAGGCGAGCACATAGATCGCGAGCCCGGTCACCAGGCCGCCCACGAGCGCGCCCAGGGCTGTCTGGTTCGCGTCCCCGGAGAACAGCACGATCATCGTGAGGGCACCGGCCGTCGCCCCCTGTCCGAGGCCGAGTACGTCCGGACTGCCCAGCGGATTGCGGGAGATGGCCTGGAACAGCGCGCCGCCGAGTCCGAGCGAGGCGCCGACCAGCAGTCCCACCAGGACCCGCGGCAGCCGCAGCTCGTTGACGATGAACTCCTGGCCCTCGTCGCCCTGGCCGAACAGTGTCCGCAGCACATCGGCGGCCGGGATCGGGAAGTCGCCGGTGCCGATGAGCACGACACTCGCCGTGAGCGCCGCGGCCAGCAGCAGGAGCACGACGATGAAGGCCCGCACGTCCAGACGTATCGAGAGCCCGCCCGGGGACCTCACAGCACGGTTGGTGGTCTTCACAGCTGCGCCGTCCTCCGCCGTCGTACGAGATAGATGAACACCGGTCCGCCGAGGATCGCGGTCACGATGCCCACCTGCAGTTCCGCGGGCCGGGCCACGATCCGGCCGATGACATCGGCGCCGAGCAGCAGCACGGGCGACAGGAGCGCCGCGTACGGCAGGATCCAGCGCAGGTCGGGCCCGGTGAAGGAACGCACCACGTGCGGCACCATCAGCCCGACGAACACGATCGGACCGCAGGCGGCGGTCGCGGCCCCGCACAGCACGGTCGCGGCCAGCATGGACAGCGCCCGGGTCCGGTTCAGGTTGGCGCCGAGCGCCTTGGCGGTGTCGTCGCCCATGGCCATGGCGTTGAGTGGCCGGGCCAGGGCCAGCGCCAGGACCGTACCGGCCAGCAGGAACGGCAGGACCTGATCGATGGTCGAGTCGGTCGCCGCGGAGAGCGAACCCACCGTCCAGAACCGCATCTTGCCGAGCGCCGCGTCGTCCATGATCATCACGGCCTGGAGGTAGCCGTAGAGCGCGGCACTGAGCGCCGTACCGGCGAGCGCGAGCCGCACCGGCGTCGCGCCCCGGCTGCCGCCGAGGAACCAGACCAGCGCCCCGACCGCGGCCGCGCCGAAGAACGCGAACCAGACGTAACCGCTGAGCGAGGTGACCCCGAGAAACGTGATGGCCGTGACGACCGCGGCGGACGCGCCGGCGTTGATGCCGAGCAGTCCGGGATCGGCGAGCGGGTTGCGCGTGAGTGCCTGCAGGACCGCGCCGGCCAGACCGAGGGCGGCACCGGCGAGCAGTCCCAGCACGGTCCGTGACATCCGCTCAGCGACGACGACATCGCCGTACGTCCCCGAGTCCTCGAACAAACCGTGCCAGACCTGCCCCAGGGACAGCTCTTTCGCTCCGATCGCGATACTCGCCAGCGCGACGAGTACCAGGATCGCGACGGCCAGGACCAGCCCAAAGGCTCGTACCACCCGTCGAGTCGGGGGCGCGGCGGCGGTCTCCGCGCGCTGTTCGGGGGGACTCTCGACCAACACGCAGGTTAGGTTAGCCTACCCTGCCATTCGATCACGATTTCGGATCGGGCCGCGGCCCTTCGGACGCACAGCCGAAGCGTGCCCGCGCACCGCGGCCCCCAACCCGTGCTCAGAGGCCCAGCTTTGCCAGCGCCTTCCCCCCGTCCAGCTCGCACACACCCTCACCGGCGGCCGTCCACGCCGCCGCACACAGCGCGCGCAGCCCGTCCAGCGCCTCGCCGTCCCCGTCGAGCTCCAGCGCCTCCGCACCGGCCGTCGCCGTCCAGCCTCCGCACCGGAATCCGCCGTCGCCCGCCGCGTCGACGTCCGGCTGGCCGCTGAGCATCCCCCGCAGATCGGCGTCCACATACGTCGGCCGGTGCTGCGGCGGAGCGGCCAGGAGCTGCGCGCCGTCGGTGACTCCGGTCAGGACGAGCAGCGAGTCGACGTCCCCGTTGAACGCGCCCTCGATGTCCGTGTCCAGCCGGTCGCCCACCACGAGCGGCCGCTTCGCCCCGGTGCGCAGGATGGTCTCCCGGTGCATCGGCGGCAGCGGCTTGCCCGCGACCTGCGGCTCGGCCCCCGTGGCGATCCGGACGACCTCCACCGCCGCGCCGTTGCCCGGCGCGATCCCGCGCCCGCTCGGAATCGTCAGGTCGGTGTTGGACGCGAACCACGGCACGCCGCGCGCGACCGCGTAACTGGCCTCCGCGAAACGGCCCCACGGCAGCTCGGGCCCGCCGAACCCCTGCACCACCGCCGCCGGATCGTCGTCCGCCGACTCGACGGGCACGAGCCCGCGCTCGCGCAGCGCCACCCGCAGCCCCTCCCCGCCGATCACCAGCACCCGGGCGCCCTGCGGCACCTGCTCACTGATCAGCCGCGCGACCGCCTGCGCCGAGGTGATGACGTCGTCCGCGCCCGTCGGTATCCCCAGCTCGGTCAGATGCGCGGCCACGGTGTCCGGAGTGCGCAGCGCGTTGTTCGTGACGTACGCGAGCCGCATCCCGCCCGCCCGCGCCTCGGCCAGCGACTCGACGGCGTACTGGATCGCGCTCCCGCCCGCGTACACGACCCCGTCCAGATCGAGCAGCGCCGTGTCGTACGCCTCGCTCAGGGCCTGCCCACTGCCCTCGGGCCTCGTCCTGACGCTCCGGCTCATCCCACATCGCTCCTCGTTCGACGGCTTTCCCCCGATCATCCCCCATGGCACTGACACCCGTACGATGCCGGGATGAACACAGCAGGTCACTCGGAGGCAACGGCGCACCGAGGCCTGGAACTCACCCCGTTCCGAGGCCTTCGTTACGACCCGGACCGGGTCGGCAGCCTTGCCGCCGTGACATCTCCGCCGTACGACGTCGTGGTGCGCCCCGACGGCCTGCACCACCTCGAGTCCTCCGACCCGCACAACATCGTCCGTCTGATCCTGCCCCAGGCCGCCACACCCAGCGCCCGCAACGAACAGGCCGCCGAGACCCTGCACCGCTGGCTCTCCGAGGGCGTCCTGGCCACCGATCCGGAACCCGGCCTGTACATCTACGAGCAGCGCGACGGCGACGGCATGCTGCAACGCGGCATCATCGGCGCCCTGCGCGTGTCGGACCCCGCCGAGCGGGTGGTGCTGCCGCACGAGGACGTCATGCCGCACATCGTCGCGGACCGCGCGGCCCTGATGCGGGCCACCTCCGCGAACCTCGAGCCCCTCCTGCTGACCTACCGCGGCGACGGCTCGACGACCGCCACGGCGGACCTGATCGAGCGCACCGCCGACCGGCCTCCCCTCCTCTCCACCACCACGGAGGACGGCTTCAGCCACCGCCTGTGGTCCGTGACCGCTCCCGCCGACCTGGCCGCGATCCAGACCGACCTGGCCCGTCACCAGGCCCTCATCGCCGACGGCCACCACCGCTGGGCGACCTACCGCCGGCTCCGCACGGAACACCCCTCCCCCAGCCCGTGGGACCACGGCCTGGTCCTCCTGGTCGACACGGCCCGCTACCCCCTCCGGGTCCGCGCCATCCACCGTCTCCTCCACGACCTGCCGGTCGACCGGGCCGTGGCAGCCCTGCACGGTCTGTTCCGGGTACGCCGTCTGGTGGCCCCCCTGTCCGAGGCCCTGGAGGCGCTGGCGGACGCGGCCTGCGAGGGCAACGCGTTCCTGCTGGCCGGCGACGGTTCCTACCATCTCGTCGACCACCCGGACCCGGATCTCCTGGCCCGTACGATCCCCGCCGACCGCCCCGCGGCCTGGCGCACCCTCGACGCGACGGTGCTGCACGCCACGCTCCTCGAGCACGTCTGGCACATCCCCGAGGACTCCCCCGCCCACATCGCCTACATCCACGACACGGCCGCCACGGTCGCCAAGGCGGAGCGCGACGGCGGTACGGCCGTCCTGATGCACCCGGTCCGCGAGGAGGTCGTCCGGGACCTGGCCCGTCAAGGCGTGACGATGCCGCGCAAGTCGACGTCGTTCGGCCCGAAGCCGGCCTCGGGCCTGGTGCTGCGCACGCTTGACCTCTGAACACGAACCTCTGAACACGAGAAAGG